>CAYJBL010000022.1:0-8977 GCA_964368115.1 uncultured Bacteroidales bacterium | reverse complement strand
TAATATCGGCAAATTGTTGTACTACCGAAACTAAACCAGAAGGTCTGACATCATCGCTAAGTTCTTCTCCATTTAACATATAATATATCTTACGCAAGAATGCCTCATACTTAGTAACTAAGGTTTGGAAATGCAGCTGCAAATCTATATCTCTATTCTCACCACGATAAAGCTTGTTTAGTGCATCCTTAAGTATATCATTCAATCCGTCCAACGACTCTGTAGAGATTGCATTAAATATCTTAAACAAGACATCTATGACATCTTTTAAATCGCCATAATCAATACCTCTAAGATTACTAAAGTCACTTTTCATTGCCTCAAATAACTTTAGTTTTAGAGCCTCTTCGTCATATTCTGGATAGCCTGATCTTGTTGTAGCACCTGCTAAAAACTCAAAAGCCTTTCTAAAGAATGAGTCTGTAAATGACTGGTTGCTATCCATCACCTCCATTAGATTTAGATATTCGTGCAGACGAGTATAGCTCTTATCTGTAAATTTCTCTTTTACAATTTGTATCAGAACATCAACAGTGTTTTGAGTACTGAAAGCTTTTTGGACCTCTTCATCTTGAAGTACTTCAAGAAGGAGTGAATATATAAGCTTATCATTCTCTTTTAAGAATCCGACATAGGGCTCGTTGATTTCCTTTAAAAGTTCTTGAAGAGTATTTAGTTCTCCAGGCTTTGGGATAGAAAGTCTGCCATCTCCTGTAGTTTTTAATTTACCATCCTCCTTTTCGAGCTTGATATAACCGCCACCTTGTTCTTCCAACTTAAACTTATCAAGATCTATACGACTTATGATATCATAAGGAAGAGTCTCTGTTGTATAGGGCAAGAACTTATAGAGCATCTTGCAGAAAAGATAATATTTCTCAAGATCCACATCAATAAAGGTCATTATTTGAGCTAGGTAGGTGTACTGACGAACGTAACGATCTATCAATTTTCTCAACTTTGTCTGCTCATCTTTTTCTAATATCTCAACACGCTCTTCGACTATTTCTCTAAACATTGGAGATAGAGCCTCTGGGCTTTTGCTACTATCTGTAAGTATGTCAATTACAGCAGAAAGTTGATCTTCATTAAATAGTTTATATGAGTCAATTTGAGATATGAAGTCGTAGAGTTTTTGTGTATCTACACGTCCATCAAGCATTGTTGTTTGATAGTATTTCTGAAATGCTTTGCGTATATCTTCGTGCTCATTAACAAAATCTATCACCATCGTATCTTTTTTATACTCTGCCGAGCGATTTAATCGACTTAGTGTTTGGATAGCTTGTACACCACCCAATTGCTTATCTACATACATTGTATGAAGCAATGGTTGATCAAATCCTGTTTGGAACTTATTGGCTACAATTAAAATTTTACAGTTATCATCTTTGAAAGCCTCCCGAATTTTGGCATCTTTAACACCAAATCCATTCACCTTCTCCTCAGTGTATGAATGTTCATTTATCTCAACTATTCCAGAGAAAGCGACTATTGTAGATATCTCGTTATTATACCTCTCCTTTATAACCTTATCCATATATTGCTTATACATCACTGCATTAGCACGAGAACTACATACAACCATAGCTTTAGCAGAGCCATTTATTTTAGCTCTGGTCTTAGTCATAAAATGCTCAAGCATCATATCAGCTTTGTAGGATATGGTATAGGGATTATCACTTACATAGCGCATCATAATACGTAGAGCCTTCTTTTTATCGTACTCTTTCTTATCTAGTTCTTTATCTAAAGACTTTTCGCCCGAAAGTTCAAACATTGACTTAAATGTAGTGTAACTTTCGAGAACATCAAGAATAAAACCCTCTTCTATTGCTTGTCGCATTGTGTAAATCTCGTGTGGTTCACCATTCTGGTTGCCAAATAGCGTGAGTGTTTGTTCTTTTGGTGTGGCTGTGAAAGCGAAGTATGAAAGATGATCCATCTTACCTCTCGCTGCTTGTATTTCACTAAGTAGTTTGTCTGTATCATTCTCAATCTCGGCACCGCTCTCCTCAACTATGGTTTGAAGTACTTCTTTATCTGTAAGAGTTATTTTTACATCCTTCGCATTCTCACCATTTTGTGAGCTATGCGCCTCATCAATAATTACCGCAAATTGAGCACCTTTAAGCTCAGTTAGATGCTTACGAACGTTAGCAAACTTTTGTACAGTAGTTATAATAATGCGCTTACCTTTTTCTAATGCTTCAGCAAGTTTTGAAGAGCCTTTTTTTACCGAAAAGACGACTCCTGCAACAGTTGCAAAATCTTCAATCTCGTCTGATATAGCACTATCCAAAACTATACGATCGGTCACTACAATAATGCTATCAAAAATAGGGTTATCGTTAGCGTCGTGTAGGTCAGATAGCTGATGAGCAAGCCAAGCGATACTCTTTGATTTGCCCGAACCTGCTGAATGTTGAACGAGATAACTCCCCCCTGAACCTTGCTCTTTTACTTGTGAGAGAAGATTGCGAACACATTGCAGTTGGTGGTAGCGAGGAAATATCGTTACTCGTTTTGTACTGTTTTTAGGTTTATATTGCTTAATGAAGTTCTGCAGTATGTTTAGTAGACTATCTGCTTGCCATATCTCGTGCCACATATAAGCCGTAGCATAAGTTCCCTCAATAGTTGGGTTGTTCGTGCCACGATTGAAAGGAAGAAAACGAGTATCATTGCCATTGAGTTTGGTGGTCATCATTACAAGGTTTTCGTCAACTACAAAATGCACCAAACAGTTAGAAAGCATACGGTTAGTCTTATCCCTATTGTTGCAATACTGATCCATTCCATTAACAATATTTTGCCCCGTTGATTCGGTCTTTAGCTCACAGGTAATAAAAGGAATACCATTAACAAGTATTACTAAATCCAACTCATTCCCTCTGTCGTGTGCTGCATTAGAATAACGCATCTGGCGAACTACTGAAAAGATGTTCTTTCCATAAAGCTCAACCATAGGAATATTTCTATTCAAATCAGGCTTGAATTGCAGAAGTTTAATTTTTATGCCTTGCAGAGTAAAACCTTCACGCAATACCTTGAGCATCCCTTCGGAGTCTATCTTTCGATTATACTCTCTGATAACACTTGCCATAGCATCAGCTCCGAAACGTTTTTGAAGTTGTGCCCATTTATCGGGTTGCCCCACCTCAATAAAGCGTTGTAACATTTCTACGTCGCAATTTTGCTCAATATTAAAATCAGCAGAAGTGCGCACATTATAAAGAGGAGAGTTACCAAGGTGCATCACAATCCTATCTTCAAGAGTTGCCTCTGAAGGATAATTTATTATATAATTTTTATTTTCCATAACTACTCTTTATTTAGTTAATATCTCCCAATAACCACTCTTTGAACTCCCAACGTATTTGACAACAGAGTTCATTTTTTTAAGCTCTCTTTCGATAGTTTTTTTGCTTACACCTGCAATATCTGCCATCTCCTGCCTTGTTATTTGATTATTCTCTTTTATCATAGATAAAATATGCTCTTGTATAACTAAATTACTTTGGGCGACATTTTGAGCGACATTTTGGGCGACATCTTGAGCGACATCTTGAGCGACATCTTGAGCGACATCTTGGTCACTAACTATCTCATCATACTGAATAGTTACCTTAAATATATCACTTTCCTCTATTATAGGTTTTGCACCATCCACTAAAAGTGGGCAATATCTAAAGAGGTTTCTCACTCCATATCCTAATTCCTCTGCTAACCCTATTTCACGAAACACCCTTGCTATCGTAGGATTCTTAGGGTGTGGTTTGTAGTTTTCAAGCGATATAACTCCCCAATTATTGGGAATATTAGCATTTTCTGTAACAACCGTTGTTTTGTAAATTGTAAGTGTTGCAGGTGTAGCATTCGAAAATTCACGGTGCATCAGCAGGTTTGGAATAAGCTCTCTAAAAATCTTCTCCCTATAACTTTGTCTTTGACCATCAGGTGCTATAAAAGGTTTCTCAGGAAGATGCTTAATAATAAAATCATTTAATCGTTTATGCGCTGTAATGAGGTTGCAAGTTATTACATCACGATCGTCATATAGTTCAACATTATCTTTGCGACAAATAGCATCTGTTTTATATTGAGGAAGAAGAGATGCTATTACATTTCCTTTTCCGAAAAGTAAAACAGCAGCCAATGTATACCCCTCCTCGCCACTTTGAGGATCTATTAGTCTAAGTTTTGCTGCATTTAATACCTCCTCGTTTGACATATTAAGCCAAATATGTTCTTTATTCCTAAAAGCCACTCTTTGACGTACATAATCAAATAACGTTTCATCAAAATGCTCCATTTTCAACCAAGTATAAACTCTGTTTTCAGTATAGCTGCTTTGCTTTCTTGTATATAACTCAGCTATCAACTGTTTATTTGCCAATTTATAATCTCCGTCTTCGTTTCTATTGAAGTATGTGCCTTTGTGGCTATATGCTTGCGACCCCTCAGGAACGTAGATATATATAACAGATTTGCCATCAATCTCAATAACTTCAGGTGATAGATAGGTTGTAGGATTCAATATCTGTGGATTATTAAGAGCATTGGCAAGGTTGGAAAGTTGATCCTTTATAGTAATCTCTTTTACACCAATAATAGTTTTTTCATCTTTACTAATGCCCAGCACAATATGTCCACCTTTGCGATTATGAAAAGCACATATCGTTTCGTATATGTTATTCGGCAATTGAGTGTAGCTTTCTTTGAACTCCACCTCTATGCCTTCGCCTTGCTCTATTAGCTTTTTAATTCCATCAGCTGTCATAATATTAATTCTTTTTATTAGGGATTACTACATCTCTTACGTCTATTTTGCCTGTTACCACTTCAGTTATCAGAGCTTGGCGATATTCTTTTAGCTTATCTATTTGCTCTTTGTATTTTGCTACGGCACGATCTATCTCGGATGTTTTTTTGTCGAGGTAGTCGGCTATGGCTTGTTGCTCTTCTAAATTTGGTAGAAAAATAGAATTTCCAAGATATTCAGAAACTTTTAAATTCTGTATTCCTGTAGTTTGATTGAAATGTAACAGATTGATTTTATTACTATACATAGTATTTAGCGTATACAATAAAAACTTATTAGAGGTCTTATTATCTACTTTAATGCAATGAATAAAATTAGAACAAATCGCCTTTTGGTTGCTATTTACAAGTACAGCTCTTCCAACTGGAGCAATATCTCCGCCTCCTGATTTTTCAATTAATATGTCGTTATACTCAACTTTTCTACTGTTATACGTCTCTGTATCTATATTCCTACTTGTTGGATTTCTATCTGATATAGTTAGGTGGGTATAGTCAAAATCCGCTACTCTATAACACCTAACATCATTACCATTATTCTCTGCTTCCTCTCCCCATACGCCAGCAAATGATCTTAGTGTTGCATATTTTAGTCTGTTATATCCCCAATGCTCTGGGATTTTACCAATCCAAGCGATGCCACTATTTTTAAGTGGAGCATCAGGATTCAGTCCTTTGGTAACAGCACGAGAGATAATAGAAGTACGCAACTCCCCAAGCAACTTAATCTGCTCCTCACGCACCGCCACAACCTTATCTACCTCACCACACTTCCAATCTAAATATTCTGCAATTTGTTGTTGCTCTAAAAGCGACGGTAGTACAATGTATGTATTTTTAAGTGACTCTAAAGATAAATTTGCTATTGTTGTTCCCGACAATGAAAGTTGCCATTGGCGAGAAATTATATTTGACTGTAAAAGATAATAGAAATACAACCTAAAACAAAGTTTTAAGTTTATGTACCCAACACTCTTACTGAGAATAATTTTTTCATTGTCATATATAGAAATACTACCTATCGTTCCATTTAGCGAAACAAGTATGGTATTGCTATTTAATGACTTTTTATATTTTTTATACTCAGTGAAATTAGCTTTTTGTGTCGTGCTTTTATATTCTATATTTATGAGACCAAGATTGTTTCCATTCACAAAAAAGTATTCACCTTTATCGTCAAATTCTGGCGTACCATGCAAACCATCGCCAATTTTAACTGAATATCTTTTTAGACGTAGACGCTCCCAATGCTCAGGAATCTCTCCAATCCAAGGAATGCCGCTATCTTTATATTTTTCGTATCTTTTCATCTGATTAGTCATTAATGCCTATTATGCCTCTGAATTCTTTTTGAAGTCCAACAAGAGCCACTTCTAAGGAGCTAATAAAAGTCTTTATATCCTTATTATACTGATTTATTTCTTCGTCTGTTTTTTCAAAGGGAGCACCTTTAAATATACTCAATATTTCAGATGTTGAAGCGTCTATATTCTCCCTGATTAGCTCTTTTGTATTTACAATCTTATTAGTCAAACTTAGAGAAAGATATAATTTATTCTTTTCAAAATAATTTCTAAACTCTATAAACCCATTATAATTTTTAGAGGGGAGTTCCATTAAGAGGCGAACTTCTTGTTTCTCCTCATCACTATAATCATCTGGATTTCCACCTTTTTTTCGTATGATCTCTAATAGGTCAATTAAACATAAAGACTGATCTTTAAATGCAAAAAGGTTGTAATGAATACACTCAAGAACATCCAATCGTTTAGAGTGTAACGCACTTTGTTGTATTTTCACTAACTCCAATTTTGTATCTAATTGGTTTTGAATCTCCTTATTCTTTACATCAAGCTCTGATTTGTATTTTTCCAAATCCTTAGCAAACCAATGCGATAAAAGATTTTTACCAAATATCTTTGCACCGGCAACTACAAGCAAAAAGATACCCGACAGTCCACCAAGCAAACTGACACATTTCTCGAATATCTCACCAATATTATATGATTCCATATCTTACCCCTCCATAATATTTTTAAGAGCATCGCCCATACCATCCTCTAACTTCTTGATGTCCGCCATAATATCCTCTACGCTACGCAAAGGTTTATAGACATAAAATAACTTAGTAAATGGAAATTCACAACCAATCTTATCTTTACTGCGATCCATCCACGCATCGGGTGCAAATTTCAGCACCTCACGCTCGAAATACTCCTCAATATCCACTTTAAAAGGAATACTCTCGGTATCTCTTAAATCTGTATCTGCAACAAAAAGAGAAGCGGCATCGTAAGGGTTTTCTCGAACCTCTGGCATACTCTCGTCCGTCTCGCCAAGCAGTGAGCGAAGTTTCTTGATAAGTGCAGCTGTTAGTTTTACTTTATGCTTCTGCAAGTGGAAAAAAAACTCAGCATCCGAAAGCGATTTTGAACTATCTATGTCACTTATAGCTTCACACACGGCAGTATATTTCTCTGCATCTGCTTTACTCAATTTTGGATTAGCTAATGCAGTCTGTATCTTACTTATCAAATCACAATACTTCAATCTCAAAGGTCGCTCAACCGTAACCTTAGTAAATAAGAAATCTTCTGCATCCATTAACTTTGCAACCTCAACGTTCTCAACAACCTCTCCACGTTGGAAATCGCAACTACAATTATCATAAGCTCGATATATAGATGAAATATCCTCCATACCTCGTGTATTGACCTCATAGCGTTTCTTGCCTAAACTACGACTAAGGAGCGATACATATTCAGGTTGATTTGCGTTGATAAGTAACACCTTGCCTTTACGCTCGGCTGGCTTATTGTTGTCCAAAATCCACATATAAGTGGTAATATCAGTGCCATAGAAAAGGTTTTTAGGAAGAGCTACAATCGTATCGAGCAAATCATCATCGAGCAACTTTTTACGAATATTGCTCCAACCGCTACCAGCATCACCATTAAAAAGTGGTGAACCATTAAGCACAATACCGATACGACTACCACCTTCGTCCATCTTATGAATCATATGTAATAAAAATAGCAACGAACCATCGCTCGAATCTGGCAAACCCACAGAGAAACGACCATTCTCAGATTGCGCCTCTCTCTCCACAAATGTTTTATCCTTCTTCCAGTCCACACCAAAAGGAGGATTTGTGATCATATAACTAAACTTTTGCCCAATTAGTTTATCATTGGATATGGTGTTGCCTTGCTTGATAAATTCGGCATTTTCACCTTTCATCAGTACATCCGACTTACAAATCGCATAGGTCTGTTCATTTATCTCCTGACCATAAAGATATACTTTCATATCCTTACGTCCTGAAATCTCGTGCATATAGTCCTTCGCTACGGTTAGCATACCTCCTGTACCACAACAAGGATCATAGATTGAGAAGTGTTTACCATCTGTGCGAATATCATTCTCCTCACCACAGAAAATAAGATTAACCAGTAGTTTCACAATCTCACGTGGGGTGTAGTACTGACCTGCCGTCTCATTTGTACTCTCCTTCGACATCCGAATAATAATCTCGAAGATTGTTCCCATCGTATGATTGTCAACCTTAGAGGTGTGCAAATCCGCCTTAATCACAAATTCGTGTGTAACACTAAACAGTAGGTTCTTACGCTCCAATGTTTCGTAAATTGGAGATAAGCCCTTCTCTTTACCTCCAGTAAAGTTGTATAGGATGTCCTTTACATTTTCGCTAAAACCCTCAAGGTAAGCTTTGAAGTTATCAGCTAGTGAACTTGGATTCGTCAACATATTCGAAAGGCTAAAACCAGAGATATTATAAAAGCTAACGCCACGAGTTTTAAATAATTTAGACAAGTGTCCGTGATATTTCTCAATATCTGTATCCTTGAATACTTTGAACTGTTCTGGAAGAGTTTCTAAGGTTTCATCAACGATAGCTTTATAGTCTTCTATTACACAATCCAAACGGCGTAGCAGAGTGAAAGGTAAAATCACCTCATCTACATTCTTATCGTTGTACTCATCTCGGATAATCTCCTTGATGTTCCATATCATTCCAGCTAATTCTTGTGGTGTCATATATATATTTATCTGTTTACTTGTTAATATCTGCAAAGTTAATATTTCCTAATGCAGCACATCTGCACACTAATTATTTTTCTCTAAAATTTTT
>CAYJBL010000021.1:2090-15472 GCA_964368115.1 uncultured Bacteroidales bacterium | reverse complement strand
GAAGTAGTGTTGTGCTCTGTAGAAAAAAAATATAATTTAGATAGCGTAGTTGAAATATTAAAAAATAAAAAAAGCTTAATTGTAGGACATAGTGGAGTCGGGAAATCGTCGTTAATAAATACAATTGATCCAAATCTTAGTTTAAAAACAGCAAAAATTTCAAATGTCCATAGTAGTGGAAAACATACGACAACATTTGCGCAAATGCTAGAATTACCATTTGGAGGCTATGTAATTGATTCGCCGGGAATTAGAGCATTTGGCTTGGTCGATTTAAAAAAAGAAGAGATTTACCATTATTTTCCCGAGATATTTAAAGTGTCACAGAATTGTAAATACCACAATTGTACTCATGTAAATGAACCTCAATGTGCAGTAAAAGAAGCTGTAGAGGATGGTAGTATTCACATATCAAGGTATCATTCGTATATGAATATGATTTTAGATGACAATGAAAAACATAGGCAAAAAGATGTATAATTAGAAAAATAATTGTTTTGATAGCAAAGAAGAAAATACTTAATGATCCTGTTTATGGATTTGTAAATATTCCAGGTGGGATAATATTTGATTTAATAGAACACAAGTATTTTCAGCGCTTACGTAGGATTAAGCAATTAGGATTGTCGTATTTGGTGTATCCCGGGGCAGTTCATACGCGTTTTCATCATGCAATTGGAGCAATGCACTTAATTAGTCTTGCAATAGACGTAATTCGTAGCAAAGGTCATGAAATCACTCCAGATGAGGCAGAAGCAGCTCAAATAGCAATTTTATTACACGATATCGGTCATGCGCCTATGTCTCATGCTTTAGAAAATTGCATAGTGCAAAACGTTTCTCATGAGCAAATATCTTTGTGTTTTATGCACGAACTTAATGTTGAGTTCAATGGGCAATTAGATTTGGCAATAAAAATATTTGAAAACAAATACCACAAAAAATATTTACACCAATTGATTAGTGGACAATTGGATATGGATAGATTAGATTATCTTAGGCGAGATAGTTTTTTTACTGGTGTAACCGAGGGTGTTGTTGGCTCAGAGCGTATAATAAAAATGCTTCAAGTAGTAGATGATAATTTAGTTGTAGAAACAAAAGGAATATATAGTGTCGAAAAATTTCTAATCGCGAGAAGACTAATGTACTGGCAAGTTTATTTACATAAAACAGTATTGGTGGCAGAAATATTATTGACGAAAATATTTGAAAGAGTAAGAGAATTGTTCTTAGACTCAAAAATAGATTTGAATAATAAAAATTTAGAATTCTTTATGAGTAGAAAAGATTCTATAAATCAAAAAGAGTTAACAGAGCACTTTTATATGCTAGATGATATTGATATTATGTCGATAATAAAACAAGCAACTTATTCAAATGATTTAGTATTGAAAAACTTATCGGATTCTATATTAAATAGGAAATTACCAAAAATATATCTTACTAAAGATAAATTACCATTTGATACATTAGAGCAATTGAGAGAAAAAACAAAGCGAGAATTGCAGATTCCTGACGAACTTGTGGGTTATTTTTTGTATAGTGGTGAAATTTCAAATAATACATATAACAATAATGATGAACGAATAAATATTTTGCAGGGAGAAAAGCTAACAGATATTGCAGAAGCATCAGATATGTTGAATTTATCAGTACTAAACAAAAACGTAAAAAAATACTATATTTGTGGGCACAAAAATGTTATAAATCCGATTAAAAAATAAATCTATGGAATTTACGGCAAAACAAATTGCGGATTTACTTGGAGGTAAAGTAGAAGGTGATGAAAATATCAGAATAAGTAATTTTTCTAAAATCGAAGAAGGCAAACAGGGCACAATATCGTTTTTAGCAAACCCAAAATATACAAACTATATATATTCAACCGAAGCATCTGTAGTTCTGGTAAATGACGATTTTGAACCACAACAAGAAATTAAAGCGACACTTGTTCGTGTGAAAAATTCTTATGAGTCTGTTGCTAAGCTGCTTGAAGTCTATAATTCTCTAGTAGAGAGACCAAAAGGCATAGAAAAACAAGCCTTTATACATAAAAAATCTAAATTAGGAAAAGATGTATATGTAGGTGCATTTACGTATATTAATAGTGCTTGTGAAATTGGAAATAATGTTCAGATATATCCAAATTGTTATATTGGCAAAAATGTAAAAATTGGAGAAAACACTATTCTGCATGCTGGTGTAAAGCTATACCATGATACTGTAATTGGTAATAATTGTGTTATTCATGCAGGTTCTGTAATAGGAGCAGATGGATTTGGTTTTGCTCCAAATGAAAAAGGTGAATTTGTTAAAATAGCTCAAATTGGAAATGTTGTGATTGAAGATAATGTTGAATTAGGTGCTTTAGTAACAATTGATAGAGCAACAATGGGTTCGACAATCATACGAAAAGGCGTAAAGTTAGATAATCACAATCATGTTGCGCATAATGTAGAAATAGGAGAAAATACTGTGATTGCAGCGCAATCAGGAATAGCAGGAACAGCGAAAATTGGCAAAAATTGTATGTTTGGCGGACAAGTAGGAATATCTCCGCATTTGAATATTGCTGATGGAACAAAAATCTCAGCTCAAGCTGGGCTTTCAAATAACGTGAAAAATGAAAATTCTATAGTAATGGGGTCGCCAGCTATTAACGCAATGGATTATAGAAAAGCATTCGTGCATTTTAAAAATCTTGAAAAAATAGTGAAAAGGCTTGACGATTTGGAAAAAAATATTGGGAAAGATTAGAGAAAATGCGATTGAATTACTAGTTAAAAAACAATCAATCAAAAAATAAATTCCTGGAAAAACGGCAAAAAAGCCGTTTTTTTTCTTAGAAAAGTGGCAAAAAATGCTATGTTTGCATTGGAAAAGCGGCAAAAATGTTAAGAAGAAAGATAGATGGTAAATAAATATTTTGTGTGATTCTTTTTCGTACTTTTGTCCTTGATATGGTATCTACAATTCATTGAAACAATTAACTATTGAGGTGAAAAATATAGCAAAAAGCATATTCGATAAGAATGAAAATACGAGCAAACTACACGATTTTCTAGATAAAAAAAATCCTGATAAAATTTTACTCAAAGGACTTTCTGGTTCTTCATTTGCATTTTTGTTTTCATCTCTATACTTACGTACAAATAAGTTTTCATCTATAATAGTTCCTGATAAAGAAAGTGCATATTATTTGTACGATGATTTGGTGTCAATACTTGGGGATGAGCATGTTCTATTGTATCCTTCAACATATAAACGCTCAATAGAATATCAAAAAACAGACAATACAAGTATTATTCAGAAAACAGAGGTTCTTAATAAGCTAAAAACAAGTAATGACGCTCATATTATTGTAAGCTATCCAGAGGCAATAGTAGAGAAGGTAATTGATTCTAATAGCCTGCAAGATAATACCCTAGAAATATCGGTCGGGAATAAATTAAGTATGGATTTTGTAACAGAAGTACTTAATGAATACGGTTTTACACATGAAGAATTTGTGTATGAACCTGGTACATTTTCTATCCGTGGCAGCATTATCGATGTTTTTAGTTTTAGCCATCAAACACCATATAGGATTGATTTTTTTGGAGATGAAATAGAAAGTATTCGCAGCTTTGATCCAACATCTCAGTTGTCGAAAGATATTCAAGATACAATTTCGATCATTCCAAATATGCATAAACAATTAATTGAAGAAAATAAAATTTCATTTTTCGATTTTGTAGATGGTAGCTGTAATATCTGGATTGATCAGCCAGAACTAGTAATTGATAGATTTGAGAAAATCCATAGAGCAGTTAATCAAAATAATAGTGATTTAGGAGGATTTGGTGATGATCCTGTGATTGAGAATCTGGCTGAGTTGATAGTTTCTCCTAAAAGCCTAATTAAAAGTATCGAATCGTTTAAAATAATAGAAATAGCTCAACGAACTGTATTTAAGAGTAATGAAGAAATAATATTTAATATTTCGCCGCAACCATCTTTTAATAAACAATTTAATCTGCTTATTGAGAATATTAAACAAAACGAAGAAGGCTTGTACAAAACATTCATTCTTAGTAATAGCGAAAAGCAAATCCAGCGATTAAAAGATATTTTTCAAGATAAAAATGAGGATGTAAATTTCTTTCCAATTCTTAAAACAATTCACACTGGTTTTGTCGATCACGATTCCAGAACATGTATATATACAGATCATCAAATATTTGAAAGATATCATAGATACAAACCTAAGGGGGTAGCACGAAAAGAAACAATTACAATTCAAGAGCTTACAGCATTGCGTCCAGGCGATTATGTAGTTCATATAGATAATGGAATTGGTCGGTTTGGAGGTTTGCAAAAATTGAATAATAATGGAAAAATACAAGAGGTTGTAAGTATTATTTACGACAACAATGATATTTTGTATGTAAATATCCACTCTTTACACAGAATTTCTAAGTATAGAGATAAGGACGGAGAACCTCCAAAAATACACAGACTTGGCTCTGGACACTGGAAACGTTTAAAAGAGAAGACCAAGAAAAGTATTAAAGATATTGCTAAAGATTTAATATTGTTATATGCAAAACGTCGCCAGCAAAAAGGATTTGCATTTCAGCCAGATACGTATTTGCAGAATGAATTAGAGTCATCATTCATGTACGAAGATACTCCAGATCAAAGTAAAACTATTGATGTAATTAAGGCAGATATGGAGTCGGATATTCCGATGGATAGATTGGTGTGTGGAGACGTAGGTTTTGGAAAAACAGAACTAGCAATCAGAGCAGCATTTAAAGCCGTTAATGATAGTAAACAGGTAGCAGTTCTTGTTCCAACTACTATTCTTGCATTGCAGCATTATCAAACATTTAAAGAGCGTCTAAAAAAGATGCCAGTAAACATTTCGTATATCTCTAGACTGAAAACAACAAAAGAAATAAAAGAAACACTAAAAGATCTAAAAGAAGGAAGTTTAGATATTATTATTGGTACACACAGGCTTGTAAATAAAGATGTAGAATTTAAAGATTTAGGCTTACTGATTATAGATGAGGAACAAAAATTTGGAGTAACAATAAAAGAAAAATTAAAGCAGCTGAAAACAAATGTAGATACGCTAACACTTACTGCAACACCAATTCCACGTACTCTACAATTCTCTCTTATGGGAGCTCGCGATTTCTCAGTAATTACTA
Source organism: uncultured Bacteroidales bacterium (assembly GCA_964368115.1). GTDB lineage: Bacteria > Bacteroidota > Bacteroidia > Bacteroidales > ML635J-15 > Bact-19. The sequence goes on along the minus strand of CAYJBL010000021.1, from coordinate 10,271 downwards.
CTCCACCACCAAACCGTCAACCAATAATTACAGAATTACATTCTTTTAATAACGAAATTATCAAAGAAGCGATTTATTACGAAGTTGGAAGAAACGGACAAGTGTTTTTTATTAATAATAGGATTCAAAATTTAGGAGAAATAGAACATTTAATAAATAAATTGTGTCCTGAAATAAGAACAGTAACCGCGCATGGACAAATGGAAGGTGATGTTCTCGAAAAAATAATATTAAATTTTATGCGAGGAGATTACGACGTCTTAATTTGTACGTCGATAGTCGAAAATGGAGTTGATATTCCTAATGCAAATACAATAATAATAAATAATGCAAATAATTTTGGATTAAGCGATTTGCATCAACTTAGAGGACGAGTTGGACGAAGCGATAAAAGGGCATTTTGTTATTTGCTAGCTCCTCCATTAAATGTGCTAACTCCTGAAGCAAGGCGACGATTGAAAGCTATTGAAGAATTTAGTGAATTAGGAAGTGGAATAAATATTGCTCTTCAAGACCTTGATATTAGAGGAGCAGGAAATATTCTTGGTAGTGAACAATCTGGATTTATTGCCGATATTGGATTTGAAACATACAATAAAATTTTAAATGAAGCCATAGATGAACTTAAGGATGGCGAGTTGAAAGAAGTATTTAATGAATCTAAACTTAATGAGAATGATAAAATCAATTATAAAAAAGATTGTCAAATCGAGACAGATTTGAATGTCATGCTCCCAGATTATTATGTTACTAGCACTTCGGAACGAATTCGATTATATAAACAGCTTGACGAAATTCAGAATAGCGAACAGCTAGAACAATATAAAATCGCTCTCAAAGATAGGTTTGGAAACATTCCAGAAGAAACAGAAAATCTTTTTGATATTGTCGAACTTAAATGGGTTGCAATTAGTCTTGGATTTCAGAAAATTACATTAAAAAACAGTACGTTTATTGGTTTTTTTCCTCTAAATCAACAATCGCTTTATTATTCTTCAGAGCTTTTTGCAAATATTATTAAATATGTGCAAAATCAACCTACAAATATCACAATTAAAGAACATAATGAAAAACTAACTTTACGAATTTCAAGTGTTTCTAATATAAATGATATTACGCTTAAACTATCAGAAATAATAGGGTATAACAATATTATTCAGTAAGGCAATTTGTTGATTTACGATTAGAATTAAATAACAACAAAATTTGGGGAGTATAAATTTTTTTTAACTTTGATAAATATTTTAGAATGTACTGCATCTTAATGCGATAGTAATTTTCCTCCTAAAGTATTGCTCTGCTTGGGTTCGACAAAAATGAAGTGAGCAAAAACGCATGTAAGATGGTGCAAAATTCTATTATTTAAAACCTTAAATAATACATAAAACATGAAACAAATTATTCATAAATCTATCGTTGGGACAGTAATTTTAGCGTTTGTAATTTTTGTCTTATCTTACAATAATCTTATCGAAAATCTTGATAAACTCATTATTGTTGTGGGTATATCTTTTTTAATAAACCTACTTCATTTCTTGCTGAACAGTTCGAGGTTGAATATTTTTATAAAAGCATTTAGTTTGCCAATAATTATTTGTGGTGTAGTAATAATAAATATGATACTATACAGTAATATGCTTATAGATAGTTGGAAAAGCAATTTGATAGTATGTTTATTAATTCCTTATTTATTCAATTTGATATACTTGTATTTTGGCAAATCTAAGGTTTTGGATAAAAAAGAATAAGATGCTTATTATGTAATAGTAAATTACGAAAAAATAGAAATTAAATCATGGAAACTTGTGTCGAATTTTGACACAAGTTTTTTTGTTATAAAGACTAAGCTACTTTTGTATTGTGGATGCTCGAAAAATCAATAAATATAAAACTTAACTATGGAGAATTGAAAAATTCTTAATTAGCTAAAAAGCGATAAAACAAGAAAAACATTAAAAGATTTGTTTGTAATACATTAAAATTATAACTTCGTCGGTTTATATCAGTTAATGATAAATCAAATTTAATGACGTATAAATTAGTGAATTAAGATGGTAAACGAATTTGAAAATAAGCAAGAATGTCTGGACGAGAATGTAGAAAATGTAAATCAGACAGAAAATATAGCAGTTAGTGAAGAAGTGAAACCAGAAAATACTTTGGATAATACTGCAACAGAAGAAACATCAGAACAGTTACAAAATATAGGATCTGATGGCGAGCAAAACTTGTTGAATAATGATGAGGAGCAAAAACTCGAAGAAGAATTTGATTTGCCAAAACTTGAAGAAGAAATTCCAGACTATAGCGAGTTAAATAGAGAAGAGATTCTTAACAGAGTTCGCGAACTCGTAACAATGTCTGACAATATGCAAAGCATTAAAAAGCATATTGATATTTTAAAAAGTTTGTTTTACAAAATTCAAAAAATAGAATTTGATAAAATAAGAGAAGAATTAAAAGAAAAAGCAGGTGAAGATGCTGAAATTGAAATGCCAAAAGATTCTCTTGAAGCTTATTTAAAAGAATTATTGTCGGACTATAGAAATAAAAAAGCAGAACAAATTGCTGCAATAGAAAAAGGCAAAGAGAAAAACTTAGCCGCTAAAAAAGATATAATTGAGAAAATCAAGAGTTTAGCAAATGGAGAAGAATCTTTAAATAAGACATTTGTAGAATTTAAGAATTTACAACAGCAATGGTCTGAAATTGGAAATGTGCCAGCTGGAGAAGCAGATGGACTTTGGAAGACTTATCAATTACAAATTGAAATATTCTATAATCAAATAAAAATCAATAAAGAGCTTCGAGACCTTGACCAAAAAAGAAATTTAGAAGATAAACTTGTTTTATGTGAAAAGGCAGAGGAACTTTTACTGATGACTGATATTATTGCAGCATATAGAGAATTGCAAGATATTCACGAAAGATGGAAAGAATATGGACCAGTTCCTTTAGACAAGAAAGAAGAAATTTGGGATAGATTTAGTGCAACGAGTAAGAAAATTAGACAAGCATACCAAGAGCATTTTGAAAGTTTAAAGGCAGAAAGAAATGCAAACTTGGAACAAAAAACACTACTTTGCGAAAAAGCAGAAGAAATTTGTAATCGAGAAACTCCAACAACAGGAAAAGCATGGGGAAGTTTGTCGGATGAAATATTAGACTTGCAGAAAAAATGGAAAGAGATTGGTACTGTTCCAAGAGAAGTAAATGCTGAGATATACGAAAGATTTAGGGCAGCTTGCAATAAATTCTTCAATGCAAAAAAAGAATTCTTCGATAATATTACAGAAGACTTAAATAACAATTATCAAAAGAAGTTAGACCTTTGTGTGAGCGCAGAATCGATAAAAGAACTTACCGATTGGAAAAAAACGACAGAAATGTTTTTAGACTTGCAACGTAAGTGGAAAGCAGTAGGGCCAGTGCCAAGGAAACAATCTGATGAAATTTGGACACGATTTAGAGCAGCATGCGATCATTTTTTCAATATGAAATCTGAATTTTATAAAAATATTGGAACAGAACACGAAGAAAATAAACTAAAAAAAGAAGCTCTAATTGAAGAGATTAAAAACTTTGAACCAGCCGAAGATCACAAACAAAATATCGAGTCTATTAAGTCTTTCCAAACCAGATGGACAGAAATAGGTTATGTTGCAAGTTCTCAGAAAGATAAATTGTATGCAGAATATAAAAAAGCAGTAAATAGCATTTACGAAAAATTAAACATAAATAAACATTCTTTGGATCTTAGTAATTTTAACGCAAAAGTTGATGTATACAAAGAAACAGGCGAGATAAAAGAACTTGTAAAAGAACGAAGTGCAATAATGCGCCAGATTCAAGAGTTAAAAGCAAGTATCCTGCAAATGGAGAATAATATGGGATTTTTCTCGTCAGGATCAGATTCAATAATCAAGGATTTTAAAAGAAAAATTGCAAAAGTTGAAGATGAGATAAAAATATTGCAACAAAAGAAGAAAAGTTTAGATGTAGCAGAAAGAGAAATAAAAAATAAAAATACTACTGATGAACAAGACGCTTAGGCTTATATATTTGATATCTGTATTATGCGTACTATCTGTAAGTAGTTTATTTGCACAGACAGGAGCAATAAAAGGTTTTGTTCTTGAAAAGGCAGATGGAGAGCCATGTATGTTTGCAAATGTATCGATTAAAGATACAAAATTTGGAGCTTCAACAGATATTAACGGATATTTCTCGATTCCTAAAATTCCAGATGGCGACTATACAATTATTGTTACTTATGTAGGGTATGATAGTATTGTTGAGCCATTTACTATTGCTGGTGGGAAATTAGTTTCAAAAACTTTTTATATGGTTGAGTCTTCATTTATGTTGGATGAAGCAACAGTATCTGCCGAGAAAGAAGAGATGCGTACGCAAGTGATGATTTCAAAAGTTAATGTATCTCCTAAGCAAATAAAAGATCTTCCTTCTATTGGTAGCGAGCCAGATATTGCACAGTATTTACAAGTGTTGCCTGGAGTGACTTTTACGGGTGATCAAGGAGGTCAGCTTTATATAAGGGGAGGTTCTAATATTCAGAATTTAGTGAAATTAGATGGAATGATTATTTATAATCCTTTCCACTCAATAGGTTTATTTTCTGTTTTTGATTCAGATATAATAAGGAATGCAGATATTTACACAGGAGGATTTAACGCAGAATATGGAGGTAGAGTCTCTTCTGTAATGGACGTTTCAATGCGTGAAGGAAATGCAACACGCTTTGGAGGTAAAATTAATACAAGTGTTTTTGGAGCAAAATTATTGCTAGAAGGACCAATTGTTAAATATGAAGAAGGAAAAACAAGTCTGTCTTACGTATTTTCTGGAAAAACTTCCTTTCTTGAGCAATCTTCAAAATATGTTTACCCATATATAAACGATGGTGCAGGTTTGCCTTTTAATTACACGGATTTGTATGGAAAAATATCTTTAAATACTAATGATGGAAGTAAATTAAATCTTTTTGGATTTAATTTTAGTGATCAAGTTAGTTATCAGGGATTAAGTGATTTGAGTTGGGATTCTTATGGTATTGGAGCTAATTTTACAATCGTGCCAACAGGTTCTACTGTAATGATAAAAGCTAATATGTCGTATACCGACTATATGCTCTCTCTTCAGTCTTTAGATAATCTGCCAAGTTCGAGCGGAATAGAAGGATTTAGTACAGGTTTAGATTTCTTATATTTTCTAGGTAAAAACCAATTTGTATGGGGCTTCGAAATAAATGGATTTAATACAAGTTATGAGTTTTATAATTCTGTAGGTCGCCAACTGACACAATTTGAAAATACTACTGAATTTGGTGCATATATGAAATATAAATTGAACTTAGGAGCATTGATTATTGAACCTGGATTGAGAATGCAATATTATGCATCAATGGGAGAAGTAAGTCCAGAGCCTAGGTTAGGAATAAAATATAGTATAGCAGAATTTTTACGATTTAAATTAGCTGCTGGTTTATATTCTCAGAATCTAGTCGCAGCAAATAGTGATCGAGATGTTGTAAATCTTTTTTATGGATTTTTGAGCGGTAATCTTAATTTACCTGACGAATTTAAAGGAGAAGATATAACGCATAAATTACAAAAATCTGAGCATATAATTGCTGGTTTTGAAGTAGATGCAACAAATAAAATTAGCGTAAATATTGAAGGGTATTTAAAGAATTTTAGCCAATTATCTACTATAAATAGAAATAAAATATATGATGATACTCCAGTAAATAGTGATAAACCAGATTATTTGAAAAAGGATTTTCTTATTGAATCGGGCTATGCATATGGGGTAGATTTTCTTCTGAAATATGATTATAAACGTCTGTATATTTGGTTGGTTTATTCTTTAGGCTGGGTAATTAGAGATGATGGGGTAGCAGAATATAGCCCACACTATGATAGACGTCATAATGTAAATTTTGTAACAACTTATCGCTTTGGTAAAGATGAAAGTTGGAATGTAAGTGCAAGATGGAATCTAGGTTCAGGTTTCCCATTTACGCAAACAGCTGGATTTTACGAAGAAGCAGACATCTTTGAAAGTTTAAATCATCAATATTGGCAAGGCAACGGGTCGTTAGGAATAATTTATGGAGAACTAAATACTGGACGACTGCCATATTATCATAGATTAGATTTGACATTAAATAAAATATTCGAATTTAATAAACATACAAAATTAGAGGCTAATTTTAGCATTACGAATGTATATAATAGAACGAATATTTTCTATTTTGATAGAGTTGATTATAATAGAGTAGATCAATTACCAATAATGCCAAGTATTGGATTAAGTTTAACATTCTAAAACCAAAAAGTCGTGGTAGAAACTAAATATATTTTTGTTACGGGAGGAGTAGCATCTTCATTAGGAAAAGGAATTATTTCAGCATCATTAGCAAAATTACTACAAGCAAGAGGATATAGTGTAACTATTCAAAAGCTAGATCCATATATTAATATTGACCCAGGAACACTGAATCCATATGAACATGGAGAATGTTACGTAACCGAAGATGGAGCAGAAACTGATCTTGATTTAGGACATTACGAAAGATTCTTGAATGTTTTTATGTCTCAAGCAAATAATGTAACGACAGGGAAAATATATCAAGATGTAATAAATGCAGAACGTAAAGGAGATTATCTTGGAAAAACAGTACAGATAATACCACATATTACAGATGAAATCAAGAGACGAATAATGCGACTAGGAACAAAGGTCCAATATGATTTTGTAATAACAGAAATTGGAGGAACTGTAGGTGATATAGAAAGTCTACCATATATTGAAGCTGTTCGCCAATTAAGATGGGATCTACAAAATAGATGCATGGTCATACATTTAACTCTTGTGCCATATTTGGCAGCAAGTGGAGAATTAAAAACAAAACCAACACAACATTCAGTAAAAATGCTTTTAGAGGCTGGTGTACAGCCAGATGTCTTAGTGTTGAGAACTGAACATAAATTAGGCGATGATATTAAAGCTAAGGTCGCAAATTTCTGTAATGTCCGTCCAGACGCAGTTGTAGAATCTCGTGATGTAGATACAATATATGAAGTGCCAATCGAAATGCAAAAAGAAAAATTAGATGAAATTGTTCTTACTCAATTTGGATTCGATTTAGGTAAAAAACCAGAATTGTCACCTTGGAAAGATTTTTTAAGCAAATTAAAGAATCCAAAAAAGAAAATAAAAATAGCTTTAGTAGGAAAATACACAGAGTTGAAAGATGCTTATAAATCTATAAATGAATCATTTATTCATGCAGGTGCAGTAAATGACGTTAAAGTAGAAATAGAATATATTCAGTCAGAAACATTAACTGAGAAAACATACGAAGACTCGCTAAAAAATGCAAAAGGAATACTAGTTGCTCCAGGTTTTGGGCACAGGGGATTATCAGGAAAAGTATTAGCAGTAAAATATGCGCGAGAAAATAATGTTCCATTTTTTGGGATTTGTCTTGGAATGCAATGTGCAGTAATTGAATTTGCTCGTAATGTGCTGCATTTAGAAGATGCAAACTCTCTAGAAACAAATCCAAATACAATAAATCCAGTTATCAATTTAATGGAAGGTCAAAAAATGATAACTGAAAAAGGAGGAACAATGCGTTTAGGTTCATACCCATGCGAAATAAAAAAAGATACAAATGCTTTTAGAGCTTATGGTGTAGAAAAAATAAGTGAACGCCATCGTCATCGTTACGAGTTTAATAACAAATATACAGACGTGTTTACAAATGCTGGAATGATTGCAACAGGGATAAATCCAGAAACACAATTAGTAGAAATTATTGAAATACCAGCTCATAAGTGGTTTGTTGGGGTTCAATTTCATCCAGAGTATAAAAGTACTGTGATAAATCCACATCCTATTTTTGTGAGCTTTATTAAAGCTTGTATAGGATAATTTTGTATACATTAAGAAAATAATAAAGAAATCGATTAAATATATGGATAAGAATAGTATATTAGGATTAGTTGTTATAGGGGTGCTTTTGTTTGGTTATATGTATTTTACAAAACCAAGCGAGGCAGAATTGGCGAGAGAACAACAAATGAGAGATTCTATTGCGCTAGTAGAAAAAGATAGGCAAGCACTAGAGCAAAAACAAAGGGATATTGCAGCAAT
>CAYJBL010000021.1:0-2080 GCA_964368115.1 uncultured Bacteroidales bacterium | reverse complement strand
AACTAGATACACTAACTCAAACACAAAAAGATTCTATTAGTGATATTATATTGACTTATGAATATGGTATTTTTAAAGAAGCAGCATTAGGTGTTGAGGAGTTCTTTACAATAGAAAACGAAAAAATGATAATCACCTTGACAAATAAAGGTGGTAAAATTTATTCGGTAGAACTGAAAGAATACAAAACATATAGCCAAGAGCCACTAATCTTATTTACAAATGATGACTCGGGAACGTTTGGTTTAGAATTGGTCTCAGCAGGAAAGCCTTTGATTACAGATGAAATGTTTTTTAAACCAAATTTTGACAGAAAAAAGATTCAGGTAACAGGAGGAGAGCAAAAAATACAGATGCGTTTGTACGCTGGAAATAACAAATATATAGAATATTGTTATACAGTTCGTGCTGACGACTATATGATTGATTTTGATATTAATATAGTTGGTTTAAGAGATGAATTAGATTCAAACCCTTATGCAACATTGCGATGGAATCAGTTAGTGCCTAGCCTCGAAAGAGGAAGAGAATGGGAGGGAGACAATACATCTGCGTATTTGCGTATGTCAGATGAGGAGGTAGAATCCTTAAATGCAGCCGCAGCAGAAGATGAATTTAATAGTAGCGGTAGCGTGCAATGGGTTTCGATAAAGCAACAGTTTTTCTCATCAATTCTTGTTGCAAAAGATAACCTAGATAATCCAACAGTAAAAATTAGAGATTACGATAGAGGAAAATTTATTAAAGAATTTGAATCTGAATTTACCTTCCCTATCGTTTCTTCCGATAATCAATCTAAAAATTTTAATTTTTATTTCGGACCAAATAAATTTTCAACTTTAAAACAGTATGATATGCAGTTTGAAGAGGTTGTCCCATTAGGCTGGGGGATTTTTGGTTGGGTGAATAGATTTATTGTAATACCTGTTTTCAATTGGCTGGGAAGCTTTATCGATAATTATGGTTTGACTATTCTATTATTAACTCTGATTATAAAATTGGGACTATTCCCTTTGACATATAAATCTTACTTGTCGTCTGCTAAAATGAGAATATTAAAACCGCAAATTGACGAGTTAAGTAGTAAATATCCAAAAGGAAAAGAAATGGAAAAACAGCAAGCAGTTATGGCTTTGTACAAAAAAGTAGGTGCAAGTCCTTTAGGTGGTTGTTTGCCGATGTTACTTCAATTCCCAATCTTAATAGCTTTGTTCCGTTTCTTCCCTGCATCTATTGAATTAAGGCAACAAAGTTTCTTATGGGCAGACGATTTATCTACTTATGACTCTATTTTTGAATGGACAACAAATATTCCATTAATTTCAAGTATTTATGGTAATCATATAAGTTTGTTTACCTTGTTAATGGCAGCATCAATGTATATTTCTACTATGATGACAAGTGCTAACCAACCAACAAATAATAATATGCCTGGTATGAAATTTATGATGTACATAATGCCAGTAATGTTATTATTCTTCTTTAATAATTATTCTTCTGGTTTAAGTTATTATTATTTCTTAGCAAACGTAATTACAATTCTTCAAACTTGGGTAATACGTAAGTTTATTATTAATGAGAAGAAAGTATTAGCTCAGATGGAAGCAAATAAAATGAAACCAGCAAAAGCAACAAAATCAAAGTGGCAACAGCGTCTTGAAGATGCACAAAAAATGCAGCAACAAAGAAGAAGATAGTTGTTTTAGAAATGTCAGTAGCAAAAAATGAAACTCCTGCAATGTTTGACAACATTGCGGGAACTTATGATAAACTAAATCACATTCTAAGTTTTGGATTAGACAAAAGGTGGCGGAAAGTTTTTGTTCGCAATTTATCAAATCGAAACTACGAAACAATTGCTGATATTGCTTCTGGTACAGGAGATTTGTTGGTGGAGCTGCAAAAATTAAAAGCGAAAAAGTATTTTTCTATCGACCCAGCAAAAAAAATGCTTGATATTGCTGAAATAAAAGTCTCAAATGCTGAATTTATTGTTGCAGCAGCAGAAAATATACCTATTCAAGATGGTTCAGTCGATCTAATCTCGGTAGCGTTTGGAGTAAGGAATTTTTCAGATATA
>CAYJBL010000020.1:14911-15514 GCA_964368115.1 uncultured Bacteroidales bacterium | reverse complement strand
AACAGCAGGAATCAAAAACCACATAAACTGCCACATTGGATTGCCTGTAAAATGCAGTAATATCCAAATAATTATTGATGTAACAAGAGTTGTAGCTCCTGCTACGATAAGATGATTTCCATTGCTTTTGTCAAGGTTTTGTTTTGTGTTTTGAATCATTTGAGCTATGAGTTCTAAGCTCTCTTTTTCGTTAAATTTTTTTGTTTCCATTTGGCTAATGTTAGATTTATTTTGAATATTTTTCTTTAATAAAATAATTTGCTGTATATAAAAGTTGTACAAAACCCCAACCAAATATTACCCAAAGCACCCACCAATCATTAGGTTTTGTTAAATAGTTTACTATACTTAAGAAACCGCATATCAGTATATAATATGCCCATGATTGAATTAATTTACCTTTTATATTTACCTTTTTTTTCATTCCTTCGTATCGTTTTTTTTGCAAATATAAACTAGTTTATATTATAAATCAAATTAATAGTAAAATTTTTTGAATAGAGGTAAAAAAAAGATGCAACATAATATTGCATCTTTTTTAGGACGATATTGTTAAGCTTACTTTACTTCTTCAAAGATAAAGTGCGCTTATAATCAATGCAA
>CAYJBL010000020.1:4508-14901 GCA_964368115.1 uncultured Bacteroidales bacterium | reverse complement strand
ACGATTAAATCAGTAGTATAGACATATCAGATTTGCACAGCAAAGATAGTGATTTTATTACACAAAAAAAGGTCGCCCTAAATTAAGAGCGACCCAAGCAAGAAAACATAAACCCCACTGGTTTTTTAGATTACCGTTTCTTCTCCAACATACATAGAGTTAGCTACTGTTTTTCCATCTGCCGACACAAAACCTAAGTAAAGCTCCACTGCATCGCCAGCCCAATCAGCAGGTACGTTTACATCAACTGTACCCTCTGCACGTGTTGCGGCTGCTGTGCTAAATACGGCAATGCCTTTGTCTTTGTTGAAAACAAGTGGCATAGCTAAGTCAGTTGCCTGTGCGCTACCAGTTGCGGAGTTGTCGTCCCACGAGAAAGTAAACTTTCCATCGGTTGCGGCAGCAGCTGCATTGTCGGCAGGTGTGAGTGTGCCACGAGATACGAGCACTTGCGAGTAGTCAATCATATAGTCGGGATAATCTCCTACAATTGCATTTTTGACTATATACGACATTGCAGCGTTGAACTCAGTCTGCTTACTTGCATAGGTTTTGTAACCTGTTCGCACGTATGCAGTAATTGGTTTTAGGAACGCCAGTGTAAGTGCAAACTTACTACGTTGACTAACTTGTCCCTCTGTGCGAGGGTTTTTTACTGATTGAGCTTGTGAGCGCATATATGATATGCCTTTCCACGAGCCACCGACTACGGTTCCGACCTTGCCAGAAAATCCGCCTAAAATACCTTGTTTGATAGTACCCATAATGAATGAATTTAAGAATTAGAAAATGTTTTATTTGTTTGGACTTGGTACGGAGCTAATATTACTTTGACCTTGTCCGCAGGTAAAAATAATGCAAGTTATATCTATCGCTACTAATTTGGTTAACAGTGCTTTTTGTTGCGTTTATTTGCTGTGTTACAGTTGTGTGCAACCCTCATTTGAGGGCTGCCAAGGCAGTATGTTTTATAAGCTGACGAATGGTATTTTGTTGGCTTTGTATGGTGTTTAAATGTTGCTGCAAGGCAGATAATGTGACGGTAGCTTTTTGTAGTTTGTCAAAATTGATTGTGTGCCATAGGTGGAAGAATGCTTTTTTGTAGCAAGATATGCTTATAAACTCAATAACAGACCCACGCAAAAGGGGCGTGAGAGTTCCCGATAAATAGAGGATTTGAGCGGTAGCTTGTACAAGCTGGGCAACTTGGGGACTTGTTGTAATTGCGTAACAATTTGGACAGGGCTTGGAGAGAACTTTTCCTGAATGATTGCCACGGCTAAGTACATAAAATGAGGCTGCAGTTTGCTTACCTTGGTACACTTTGATTTGGATTTCATTTGCTTTCATTTATGCGGATTTTAAATGTTAGTACTTGCTTGCTGTTTCTGGCGCACTATTGCTGTGAAAAAATGCTGATGCACACACACATATATTTTTCCGCAGAGAGAAAAAAGAAAAAAAAGAGGTAGAAGAAAAAGAAATGCTTTATAAACAACGAAATGGAGTGTGGCTGTCAAGGTTTTTTGTAAGAAAATACTACCTGTAAGGTGGAGATTATCTTGCAAAAACACGTAGTGCTTGACCTTTACTGCTGCACGTAGTGTAGTTATTTTTACATTTCCTTTTTATTTTCTGTTCGGTAATAATTGTTCTTTAATCCTTTATGGATTTATAGTTTGACTTTAACTGCTTTTTAAAAGGGTGGTGGGTGGGAGATTAAACCAAATAGGTAAAACAGCCTTGAGCTACGGAACAAGTGAAAAATAAGCGTAGAGTAACGGAGTGATTTTTTTGCTTGTGGAGTTTTAGGCGCGAGCCGTCTGCGAGTGGAGTGAGGGTGGCAAGACACAGATAGCCCAAATAATTGGAGGGCTGTGGCTGCCTACCGTTTACGGCAGGGCTGGCGGAGTTTTTGCTTTGAAGTGTAGTTTTTTTGTGGAAAATGGCAAGGGTGCTGCTGGTAATGAGCAAACGAAATGTAACTTGTGGAATGTTAGCGAGTGAATGTACAGCAGCTCTCTTGCTAGGGTTTATAATACTTTGCGGTGTGAGTGTAGTGAGGTACGAACGGAACGAATACGGCAATAACCGCTGAAAATGGGTGGGAACAAAAAAACGTAACGGAAATTTGCAAAAACTATGACAGCCCGATTAGCCCGAGCGACCAGCAGGCGAGCCTAACACTAAGTGGCGGCTGCCCACAATAAGAATACAATGAGCATAGCGAATACCTTATAAAGGTTTGGGGGCAGGAGTAGCCACGAATGAGGAATGAATGAGCGTGTGTAATAAAACAAACAGACACGCAGGTGTGAGCACCTATTGGAGCGCAACACTTGGTGTGTATGTGGTAGCTGGCAAGGGCTAAACGTAGTGAGCTTGTTATACCCTTGCAGCTATGTTTTTATGAAACAAAGTGAGTGATTGACGAATACCGCTTTACCTGTTCGGTTTAATGTGTGATGAGGATGTATATTAGGTTTCAAAACGCTGAATCACCAAGGGGGTGGTTAAATGTATAGTCTGGAAACTGCGCCTAACTTTAATAAGTTTTTGTTGTGGTTATTAAATAAATTAAAATATTACACCAGATAACCATCTACGTATTCGTGGGGATATACGACTTTGAAACCTGTTCGATTTAAACTATTTTTGGTGAAAAAATTAATTTGAATAGCAGGGATTGAATCTAAGTATTGACGCATATTGCCTGATTTATTAATAAGAATAGTTCTATTGCTGAAATGAGAATTAAAGCCAACACTATTAACACCATAGACGCGAATTGCTTCAAAATTAAATACACCTGTATTTTTTATGAATTTTATAATCCTTGCAACTGTCGTTTCTCCTTCGATGTATATACCTTGTTCTTTCAATAATTTCTTGGTTTCATTGAATTGACTTAAATGTTCGGGATTGTCAACAAGGTTAAAGCATCCTGTTTCATCTAATTCAAATTCAGATTGACAAATGACGTAGCTACTATATTTAGCTCCTTCACAACCCCACCAATGGGCATTATCAATAAAAGAGTCCCAAAAATAATACCCCTCTCCAAGCCAAGCGGATCGAGAATTACATTTGAAAGGTCCGTTTATCTCAATCTCATCAACATTTCCTCTGTCCTCTAATGTTTGGTATGCTTTACGAGTAGACATATACTATTTTTGACGAGAGTTATCTCTTAAATCTTTTTCAAGGCTTGATAAGTTTAACGTTGGCAATATAATACCAGGTACGTTTGCCTGAGTTGTTACTAAACTTAAATAGGCACGTACGTATGGAAATAATATTGCAATGCTATTTCGATAAAAGAAGTCTGGAATTTCTTCAAAAGAATTTACATTCTCGAATCCAAAAAGACCTTTACAGCGAATGGATACAAACGGCTCTGCCTCTGTATTGTTTTTGATTTTAACGCTAAATATTAACTCAAATTTCTTTTCATCATTAGAAAAAACACCACTAGTCTCAAAACCTAAATTTAATTCGTCTTTTTTGTGTTGGTCTAAATCAATATTTACCTTGTCGAACTGATAGTTTAATATTGAAAATGCTGCTTGCTGCATAATTTATTTTTTTATGTATAAAAAAAAGTCCGAAGAAAACTTCGGACTATAATTATTTACGATAAGATTAGCCCCACCATTTAATGGGTCGTCTGTTTTAATCCTAAAATTCCAATTTGTTTGAATTAGAAATTCGTCCATCGTTATTCCAACGTTGTCAAATTCTAGTGTTTCTTCCCAATCCATTAGAATTTTTTCTCTTGAAGTATTAGCAAAGTATGACTTCAAGTTTTCTATTAAGCTACTCATTTCAGATTGTTATTATAGTTAATAAAATTAGGGTGCAAATTTACAATATTTATTTGGTTATCACAACTGATTGAGAAATATTTTTCATTTGTAGTTCGTGTTTCACTGTAAAATAATTTTACGTTTACCCCTCAAAACCTCTTTTCTTTAATAGTTCCCAATTGCGGTAGAATGCATATTTCATTTGGTCAGTCAGTGGTTTTTTGCCTTGTGCGACATCGTCCATTACTCGCCATTGCCAGTCTTTGAGAATGCGACGGCGTTTGTCCCAAGCTACCATTCTTGCAATTAGTTCTAATGTTATATCAACAGTATTGTTGTTTGTTTGCTTGATTGGCTCTTGGGCTTCGGCTTGCTCTTCTGTGAGTTCGTCAGCTAATGCCAATAATTCAATATTTTGTTCACATACTTTTTCGTAAATCATCATTGCACGCCTACGCTCTGTTTCAGAAAATTTTCTGTTATTTTTTACAATATAGGCTATATCACGTGCTGCTGATTGTAGTGTTGGAGATAGGGCTTCTTCATCTTGTCCCCATTCTGCTATTTTTTTCCAAAGTGCACTTGGGATTGATCGAAGAATTTCTATTTGTTCTTTTATAAGATCATCTTCGTCTGTCGTGTCTGATATTACATTACGCTTAGGTGGATTTTTTTCATCAATAAGGTCAGCTCTAATATCTTCGATATTAAAAGACCAGGTTTTATTTTTAATCTGTTCCCAACATTCTTCTTTTTTAGCCCACTCTATATAGTTAGACACAGGTGATTTATCCAGAATATATGCATTCACTTGTTTCATTAAGTCATACATAAAGTCTGTTAGTGAGATTGAAATTTGTTGACTCTTCCAGATTTTGTATAAGTCTAATTGCTTGTTTGTTATTATGTTTAATAAAGAAATGGTATATGGTACAACTACTTGTTTTATTTCTCCAATATTATTTCCACTTACTTTTGTTCCATATCGTTTGTCTATGGCTTTAAAAAGAATAGCCTTTGCGATAGCATCTTCAAAAAATATATTATTGATTTTTTTGACATTGTCAGGCAAATTGCTTGCTATAAAACGAGCATAGTTTTTTTCGTTTCCACGCACTACCAAATGTGGTCCAATAGCTATCTTCTTACCTTCATATACTTCTTGATAAGCATTAATATATTTTGCTAATTCCACCTTTGTGAACATTTGGTTTTTAGGATACTTAGTATCAAATGCTTTTTGTCTTGATTTGGTAAATCCATCTTTCAAACGTTGATTTTTATATTGTCCTCTTGCACGCTCAAAGAACCAAGAAGTTTGCATATTATTATTAATCGTTATTGGCGTAAGCATATAACGTGATAGTTTTTCAATAGCAACTAAGTATTGATTGTTTGCTGTAAAATCCGCATCATTTACTTTGTTTTGTGTATTGGCATAACGAGAAATACGAGATACAATTTCGCTAAACTCTTCTTGACGCTTAATGACTGAGAATTTGACTTGAACAAATATGTTTGACAAGTCTGATTTGTCTTTCTTAGCTGTATGATATATTGAAGCAGTTGTTTGTCCTCCGTTTACGATTTGGAGGTTGCTTATTTTCTTGATATATCTCTCTGTTTCATCTAATACAATATTGTCGGCAGTGGCTGCAATACCATTGTTGAATGCCAAAAACATTTGCGGTTCTTTGTTAATAGTATCTCTAATTCCTTTGTTTATTTTTCCTGTAAATTGGAGGAATGCTCGGACATTTTGCTCTAAAAGCCTTGCTCCGAAACGCTCGTATAGACTTGCTAAGCATTCACCCGGAATGATTGCAATGTATGCCTGATAATCTTCATTATCAGTATTTGCAGAAAGGCAAGGAATATCGAAGCCTTCTTCTGCAAAGTCTATTTCAATATGTACTCGCGCTTGTTCTGAAATCTTATAAAGGTAGTCAACATCAATAATTCGATAAAAAACTTTATATCCGCCAATTTCAACATTTGCAGGAAGATCTCCTTTGTATGTTCCATTCGTAAGAATGAACACATTGACACGAATGAGATTTTCTCGGAGTTCTTTGTAAGTGGCAAGTGTATTAGCGAAGCCAAATATTTGTGACGACTCTGCTACTTCATTGGCATATTCTTCATAAATTGCTTTGCGAAAAAAATTGCTAATTCGAGTAACAGAACGGTCTATTTCAAGTTTTGCTATTGATTGAATGTTTTCAGCGGGTTCAAAAATTGATATAAACAAATCAACTGTTTCGTAATTCTCAGGAATGGCGAAAGCATTGATTTTATGCTGTCCTTTTCGCCCTAATTCCTTTTGGTCGAAAGCTATTTCTGCATTTTCAGTTTCGCCTGCTTCGGAAAGCATATCAATAGCATATCGTGTAAATGCTTGCTCTTGTGTATCTCCGTCTTCATTTGCCAATTGTCTTGCGTGTATTTCTTGCATAAACAGTTGGTAGAATTTGTTTAGTTCATTCATACTGTTTTCAATGTGTTTAGAATTTGACTTTCAGAAACAAGATATTCGTTACACATTGCAAGAATAATGGAGTAGTTTAAATCACTCACTCCATTGCGCAGATCGTCCTCTTTTATGCGAGGAAAATCGCCTTCTATTTTGTAATAATTTTCATTTCTGATTTGATAAAAAATATCTTGGTATAAGGTTTCGTGTTTATCTAAATATCCTACCTCAAATAATTTTGCATTGAATGAAGATAGAGAAGGAGAATCGTCTTTTAGCATTTCACGAATAACAGCTACTTTTTGTGGAAGTGTTTGTCCGTTTCCGTTTGATATTTCTACTGATAAGTGATATAAAAATAAATTTTCAAGCAGCGATTCATCTAACTGTCTTTCACCGTTGATTTTTACTTTCTGAGGATTGTTTGTTGCAGTAGTTTTTACTTCAACTGCCCACGTAGAAGCTTGAAAATCTCTTAATGCTTTATCAACACCAACCCAAGAATATAGCACTTTGCTTGGTGTTATTTCTGGTACTGTTAAATATTTTTGCAGAAAGCATAGTTCTCCATAAAGCCCCTGTTGCTGCGAAGTGGTTAGCCTTGTTGAATTGTCTTTATCAAAAAGAGTTTTCCATTTTTCTAACTGATTGATTACCGTTTTTGCGATTTTCTTTTCGGTATTCAAGCGAACAACAGATTGTATTAGATTTTCGCATAGAGAAGCAAAAATATCTCTGCTATTTGGGTGAAGAAGTTGAATAATTAGCAAGCGAGAATTGACAAAAGTACTATCTACAATAAGGTTTACTTTTAGCTCTCGTAAATTGTTAAAAGTCGATACATCGATTCGTATGTCGTTGCTAAAAGTAAAAGCTATTCCGTAATATCTTTCGGGATATTGGAGTGTGCAAAATATATGAAGTTCTTCGTCTGTTGGGTATATGAGTTTTACAAGCCCCAAATTTTTTTGTTCTTCTAACACCTCCCAGATTTCTGATACGTTATTGTTGTTCGTCATAAGTATTGTCGTCTTCTGTTTCAAATAAGTCTTCTGTTTCTGCAAATTCTGCAACTCTGTTTACACGGTAGTTCATACCTTCGGAAGAGTCGCTATTTGGAAATGAAATAGCAAACCCGATAAATGGTTCATCATTTATATCATAAATAGTAGTTCCTGGAACTATGTTATTTTGCTTGTCTTTTACATTAGAATATTCAGGATTCAGCGGATAAAGGATAAGTAAAGGATTGTTTTTTGAACGGAATTCTTTACGAACTATCTCTGGTGCAGGATAGTTCTTTTTCCATTCTTTTTCGTTCTGCTGTTTTAGTGCGATTGTTCTATCTAGTGCAACATCTAATAGCTTTCTATCTGTTGTACGATAACATTCATTTTGTAAATCAATAAACTCTTCTTGTTGCCCTCCAAGAATGTGATTTTTCTTAATGTAATAAACGTCGTTATCTGTTCCATTGTCGGTAGAACGTGTACGATACCCACAATTAACGGTAAGACCATTGGAGAAAGTGTGCTTAGATTTTGCTTTTGCATCACTTACATTTACTACTGCAACTCTCCACGATTTTAGTTCACCTTGATTATTGAGATTTTGAATGTATTGTATGATTAAGTCTAAATCAACTTTTCGCTTCATACTATCCGCTATTTTGAATTTTGCAAAATAGTTGCATATTGTTTCGGGACTTACATTTTTCCAAAGAAAATCATTACTATTTAATGTTTCCCACTGTCCAAGAGAAGATATAAATTTATCGGTTTCAATAAGGTTTGCTTTTTTTCCTCCTTTATCACGAGGGAAAGCATACGTTTCAACTAATTTTGCCGCCCAAGACACTTGCATATCTGTACCTTCACGCATTTTAAGGGGTGAAGTTATAAGTAAGCCTGGGCTAGTACGTACTTTTAGTGCATAGTTGTCTGGCGTTCCCTCTGATTCTGCTAAATATGTAAATTCTTCACGTAATTCTTCACTTGCTATGGTTACGTGTTTGAACCAAGTATTTAATTCGGCACTTGTATATAAGCGGCATAAATCAACATAACCAGGTCTATAACCAAACCAACGCCCCATTTGCATTAATGTATCATACATTTTAGAAGCTCGTAAAAAGTAGCTAATAGATAAGCCTTCGAGTGTTAATCCCCTTGAAAGTTTATTTCCTCCAATAGCAATTACATAATGCCCTTCGGGGTGTCTTTCGTAAACTAAGCTATCGCCAGAAGAACCATTGAGTGCTTTTACCTCTATTTTATTGACTACTTTGTATAAAAGTGGTTTGATTTCTTCCCAAGTATGTACGTAAATATCCTGATTGATTTTTGTAAATGAAGATTCTTTGATTTCTGTTGTTATTGTTTTGTATGATTTGTATTTTGCTGTATCGACTTCTAATATTTTGCGAAACTCTTCGTGTATCGCAGTATCACAACCCTCAATTTCTTGAATTAATTCTTTGATTTTATTTTGCCACGCTTTGAAGCGTGAAATATGAATTAACATTGAATTATGTTTTGCACCTTGTCCACGTGCTATTCTTATGGCACAAGTAACAATAAAACATTTTACTGCAATTTGTAGTGATTCAGGAATATCGTTATAGCAAATATTTTTTTCACCGCCTATTTTATGTTTTTCAGGTACAAAGTCAGAATAATCATTTATTGTGTGAACAATAGGGAGTAAATCATCGTTGGTTTCATCTGGAATAAGTGAGGTGCCAAATATTTTTTCGGGACCAACATAATTTGGTGGTGTCGGTATATTTATAATAAAGTCACGAGGAAACAGATCGTCTTCTTCTCGTGGAGAAATAAAAATATTGGCAAACGGCGTAGCTGTGTAGCCAACATAAGCAGAGCGTTTAAACAACGAAAGAAGTTGACGTATATTTCTGTTTATTGCAGTTGGCTCAAAATTTTCTTTGTTGGTATTGATCGAAGCATTGTCTGCCTCATCGTCAATTATCATTACAGATTTTATATCTGTATCTCTTTCTGCTAACCAATTGTATAGATTATTTAGAATATGACCATTTTTCTTTACAACAAGTAGGATAGGATCAGATTGACGAAAAATATTTACTCCATCTAAGGCTCGTGCCGTAGGTACTCCAAAATCTTTTAGTACCGTAGTTAATGAGTGTGCGCAGGCAGTATTGTCTATAAATCCCACACCAATTTTATCTCTTGAAGTTCTTATGTTTTTAATATCACTTGTGCTAAAACCTAAGAATCCTTTTTCTAGTCTATTTTGGGTCTGGGTGCGTAAATCATTGAGTATGCCAGCAAATACAATAATTATATTAAAACCAGCATCAGCAGCTTTACATACTAAACCAGTAAAGTTTGCTGTTTTACCAGATTGCACTTGTCCGACAACTAAGCCCTTTTTGCATAGTTGAATATTGTTTATTTTGGGATTAAATGTATTATCAAGTATTTTATCAGTTAATTCATCTAATCTATGAACAACCTCAGGAGCATATCCTTCTTCTGTTTCTAAATATGTTTTGTATCGCTCCCAAAACTTCCATTCGGAATTATTAGCAGCTTTAAATTCTTTTAGCCAAAAATTACGACGGTCTTTACCCTGCAATATCTGGAAAGGTTCTACACGTAAAGTATATAAATCAATCAGTCTATTTTTTAGTAATAAAGTGTCCACATTAGGAAAAAGAATACTGATTTTTTGAATTGCAGAATCAATATCAGCGTCAGTTACGGCAGTCTTTTCTCCTATTAATAAACGGCAATGTGTTATAATTTGTTTCAGATTATCCATTAGTGAGTTCTTCTATTAGTTCTTCATAATTATTAAATGGTTCAACAGATTTAATACTATCTCTTGCTTGCTGCTCCGTTTTACCTTCTCTAATCTTATTGTCAAACACTTGTTTAAGTACTTGTTTGATAAGGTTAATATCTATATCAGAGAAGGGTTCTTTTTGTGACTCTTCTCCTTGTGTTTCTTTTGAATAGATTGTCTTTGTAGGAATTGACTCTTCCAAAAATTTTAAAAGTATATCTATTGCTTGTTCTGGTTTCTCTTTTGCTAATGATTTAAGATCTTGAATTAGCGAGTGTTCTCTATT
>CAYJBL010000020.1:0-4473 GCA_964368115.1 uncultured Bacteroidales bacterium | reverse complement strand
ATAACAAAGTACCATTTATCATCCTTCTTTTTGTCTAACCAAAAATGCTGAAAAGTTTGTCCTGCTCGTTTTTTTATTATTTTACCCCTATGACGGTAAACTTCAATCCCGCTGCCACAAACAGTTTTGGCATAAGAAGAAAGCTGTTCACGACTAGCAAGTGGTGGATATGCTCTGGATTTTTTTATGTCGATTTGCCATTCTGTGTCTAACTTATTAGGTAAATCTATTTGAATGCGTACTAATTTACAATGTTCTTCTTTTCTACGAAGCCCTAACCAATCACCAGCTAATAGTAATCGATTGTTTCGGTACACATAAAATCCTTGGTGTTCGCCCCAGCCGTTGATACCTTCTGCCTTTTTATATGCTTGCTCGGTGGAAAAAGCAATCTTATGAGGAAGGACGAAGCCAGCAACCTTAACCCCGCCATTTATTACATCAGTAGAGAATTCTTGCGTTTTGCTTTCATTTGGGCAAAACGGATTCCAAGGTTCTATTAAATGAGTATTCCAATATATTTTTATGCTTTTATTTTCTATAAACCTATGAAAGGTCATTGCAATGTGTTTTTTAACCCTGTCTAATGCTTCTGAAAATTTACGTTTAGCATTTTCATCATTTTCATTAGTCTCTAATTTAATAATTCTATCCAAGTCAGACCAAACAACAAGCGTTCCTGACTCTTGTTTATCTAATTCGTCTTGCAAATCTACTGGCATCCAATTAATTAGATTCCAGCTTTTGGTTTGAGCTACATAATCTAAATCCCACGTCCAATACACTGCTTTGTAATCTATACGTTTGCTTAAAACAGATAGTTTTCGACATTGCGAGAATGACGCTGTTTTTAATCCTAAACCAAAACGCCCTAAGTCATTTTCGGAACGTTCGTCAAGTGGATTTTGAGCACCAGGACGCATTGCTTGAATAAGTTGGTCATTATTCATCCCGACACCATCATCTTTTATTGTTATAATAGATTTTCCACCGTGCCAAATGCGATTAATATAAATATTTTTGGCTTGTGCTGAAATAGAGTTGTCTATTATGTCTGCAATAGCTGTTTCTAAACTATATCCAATAGCTCTAAATGTTTCAATCATTGAGGCTGCTTCTGGAATAGCCTCTGCCGTTTTTAGATTATTGTAATTCATACGGTAATTTTAGATATTTATTCTAAGTCAGGATCTAATTGTATTTTTATCTCGTTTGCAATTTTATGAGCTAAGACAACAGGGACTGCATTACCAATTTGTTTGAATGCTGCGCTCCGACTACCTTCAAAATAAAAATCATCAGGAAAAGATTGTAGACGAGCAGCTTCTCTAATTGTAATTGAACGCACATTTTCCAATGTCGGATTTTTTGTAGGATATATATAATAGTGTCCGTCCATTGCAATATGAGCGACAACTGTATGAGAACAACCGTAAGGATCAACCACTTGGAAACGATTTAAAAACGTTTTTTTGTTTTTATGTCTTTGTAATCGTTCATCAAGTTTTGAGTAGTCAAGTCTTTTTCTATCATTCAACCACATTTCAACAGCTGTTTTGTATATCTCTCTATCGTTTGGATTGTGAGGTCTTGCAATGTGTTGGGTAGTGAAATCAAAATCTGAGTTTCTTATATTATGTTCTTCTAAATATTGCATTTCAGAAAGAGGTTTTATGTATGAGACTGGTGTACACAATTCTCCTTCGCCGTGCTTTCTCTCAGGCAAATCGACAAGTAAGTCTTTAAGAACTTGATAATTGTTCTCTTGTTTTAATAATTTTGGATAATGATAGTCAGTAGGATTCCCATTGTTATCCTCTCTTTTCCAACCAATAATTATTACACGCTGTCTTCTTTGTAGCACACCGTGTTCAGAAGCTACTTGAATGCGCAATTCCATATCATAGCCAGCATCATAAACTAATTGTTTAAGATCTCTCAATGGTTCACCATTTTTTGCAGTACGAATACCTAATACATTTTCAAAAACAAACATTTTAGGCTCAAATTCTATCAAAAACCTAACATAGTATTTGTATAGTTCATTACGTGGATCATCTACTACCTCTTTTCCCATTCGAGCTCTACCAGCCACAGAATAGGCTTGACAAGGTGGTCCTCCAACTATAATATCAATAGACTGTTCCCCAATAAGATTATGGACACGTTCAAAAATATTCTCGATCGTTTTTTCTCCAATTTCTGAATGAATAACGGTATCTATGACATCTTGTGGCACTTGCTCCCAAAGTTTTTTCCCATCTTCTTTGGGTTTCTTTTCAAAAAGATATTTTTTATATTTATGTAATTGATTATTGGCTTTTAGCCAATGATATGCAGCGCGAGTTCTTAGGCTATCACAAGCATATTTGTCCATCTCGATATGTGCCAAAGGTGCATAACCTGCTTGGACGAATCCCTCAGAAAGCCCACCAGCCCCCGCAAATAAGTCTATAAAATTTAGTGGCATTCTTTTTCGTCTAAGTGGTCAATACGTTCATTACTTCGTAAACATCAACATTCGCCTTTTCGCAAATAGTGAAACAATTATCCATAAGTCGATTAAATAAACCACTTTCTTCTTCGGTGAAACAAGGTTTACCCTTATTAGTTCCTTTCAAATAAACATAATCAAAGAAATTATCATCTGGGTGAAAAGCTACCTTTCTCTCACTACTAATGTATTCCGCAAAATCCTTCACATCTGTAATAGTACTAAATTGTGTTTCTAAGTTGTATCTCATAATAGTTTGTTTTTTTTGTTGGAAACTAATCTCATTGCTGAATTTGTAACTTCTGGGGTATCGTTTGCGATAAGATCTTCAATTTTATCAGCAAGCCAAAGTTGCAAAAGTTCTTTTTCTTCTACTTTAAAAAGTTCTGCTAAAATAATCACTTGCTCTCTTTTAGCTCGTCTCTCTCCTCGTTCTATTTTACAAAAAAGTGCGTTATCCATTTCAAGATATGCCGACACTTGCCTTTGTAGTAATTGTTTTTCTTCTCTCAACTGTTTAATTTTGTCTGGGAATAACATAATTGTATTTTTTAGACTTGTCAATATTTGACAAAGATACTGTTTATTATTGAAATGCAAAATCTTAATATACATCAAATTTTTTCGCAGGCGTAGAACTCCTTCAATTATTAACTTTCTTTCACCTTCACATAAACACCGTGTGTTTTGCGGTCTAATAATTTTGCTTTGCAATATCTGCTTATTTGTTTATCGGCTGTGCTGTCGGGTATATTTAGTTGTTTGGCTATTTCTAAATATTTGGTTCTGTCAAACTGCTCGGGTAGTGCGTTTAGGAAGATTGTTTTTTCGCCTTGTGCAAATATAAATATCAATATATATATCTATTAAATAAAAAGGCGCAACCTTTTGAGTTACACCTTTTTGTCTATTTTTTTGGTTGTTGTTTTTTTTGGAACTTACTTTACTTCTTCAAAATCAACATCTGTTACTTCTTGGTCTTTTCCATTTCCGTTTGGTTGACCAGCATTTGGGTCAGCTTGAGCGCCTTGTTGTTGCGCTTGAGCATTGTACATTTCTTGAGATGCAGCTTGGAAAACAGTATTTAACTCTTCAATAGCAGTGTTTATAGCAGCTATATCTTGTGATTTATGAGCTTCTTTAAGTTTTTCTAATGCAGCCTCGATAGGAGCTTTTTTATCCGCAGGAAGTTTGTCGCCAAATTCGCTTAGTTGTTTTTCTGTTTGGAAAATCATAGAATCAGCTTTATTGATAGTATCAATTTTCTCTTTTTCTTTTTGATCTGCGTCGGCATTTGCAGCAGCTTCGTCTTTCATGCGCTTGATTTCTTCATCCGAAAGTCCAGATGATGCTTCAATACGGATAGATTGCTCTTTGCCTGTGCCTTTATCCTTTGCAGAAACTTGAAGTATACCATTAGCGTCAATGTCGAATGTAACTTCGATTTGAGGAACACCACGTGGTGCTGGTGGAATACCGTCAAGGTGGAATCTACCGATTGTTTTATTATCTCTAGCCATTGGGCGCTCACCCTGAAGAACATGTATTTCTACAGATGGCTGATTGTCGGTTGCGGTTGTGAATGTTTCTGCTTTTTTTGTCGGAATTGTAGTGTTCGCTTCGATAAGTTTTGTCATAACACTACCCATAGTTTCGATACCTAATGAAAGAGGAGTAACGTCAAGAAGAAGTACATCTTTTACTTCACCTGTAAGCACACCACCTTGAATTGATGCTCCAACCGCAACTACTTCGTCAGGATTTACTCCTTTCGAAGGATTTTTTCCGAAAAATTCTTTTACTTTTTCTTGAATTGCAGGTATACGTGTTGAACCTCCAACTAAAAGAATTTCATCAATTTCTGAAATTGAGTAACCAGAATCTTTAAGAGCTTGTTTACAAGGCTCTAAAGTTGCGTTAATTAACCTGTCAGAAAGTTGTTCGAATTGTGCTCTCGAAAGAGTTTTTACAAGATGCTT
>CAYJBL010000019.1:14042-15720 GCA_964368115.1 uncultured Bacteroidales bacterium | reverse complement strand
ATTTTTAACTCGTAATTTGGTTTATTAAGTTTAATATAATCTTCTTCAATTACAGTATCAATTTTTAATATTGGTAAATCTATTTGTTTAAGAGCTTCGACTGTTTTTGCTACGTGTAGTCGTGTAGCATTTGTTAGCACAGCAATTTTGACATTTGGGGCAAATGTGTTTCTAAGGGAGATAACGTCATTAATTATATTGTCGAAATCAGGGTGTAGAGTTGGTTCTCCATTACCTGCAAATGTTATTACGTCTAAATCAATATTTGATTCATGTTCAGTGAAATAACGTTTTAGATTTTGTATTACAGTATCTTTATCAGGAAGCAAAGGAATAGAATTTTCTTTAGACCAACCACATTCGCAATACACACAGTTGTAGTTGCAAAATTTTGTATTTAAAGGACGTAGGTTTATGCCTAGCGAGTTTCCAAATCGTCGAGATTTTATTGGACCAAATACTATATCATCAAATAAAAAAGTAGCCATTAGAGTAATCTTTTTATTGTTGTTTTGTTTGTAATATGTTTATTAATTAAGTCTAAATTTTCAAGTAAAATAAGCCCAGGTTTTGTATTAAGGTTAAGAGAGCCAAATTTATCGGCACATCCTAATGCTTCTGCACCGTTAGAAGTCGCTGCTCTTAATAGCTCTTCAATGCTAAGTTCTTTGTAATTATCGCTTAATGTTTTTAATTCAGTCAAAATACATAGTTTATCGTTTGTTGCAAAGGAATCTGTACCAATTACAATTTTATCTTTTACTCGATTAATAAACGACTGTTTAGGTAATGTATTGTGTAAATATATATTAGAATTTGGACATATACAGTAGTAAATATTGTCTTTGTTGCTTTCAAATTCTTTGTCTAATTCAGTGTTATGAACTAATATCAATTTGCTTGAAGATAAATTATTTATTATTGAATTTAGTTCGTTCGAATTTGTAAATAATGGATTATAATTATTATCTATCTCTAGCAATAGATTAGCAAGGTCTCCAGTTTTTGCGTAAAACCAGTCTATTTCTTGTTTTGATTCAAAAAAATGTATACTTAAGCTATCTTGTTTACTTTGTACGATATATTTCAATAATTCGTTAGAAATAGAATAGAAGGAGTGAAGAGTTAATTCTGCATTTAAAGATTTCTGAGTGAAATTATTTTGAACTTCAATTGCATTATTCAATCTGCTATTAAATTGGTTATCTTTTATTCCTGATATTTCGACAAAATTTTTATATTCTATACTTGATTGAGATTTTATTTCGGCGCTAATACATGTATTGCACGTATCAGCAACCAGCGAAATCCCATTTTCATACATTAGTTTATCAGCATTTTTAATAGCTAATAAATCTTTGTTTCTATCGAGCATAACGCGCTCAATAAAATTACTTAGACCAATTGTATTGTAATTTGAATTGAGTAATCCAGATAATTCAAGGTGGCAGTGTGCGTTTACGAAACTTGGGCAAATAATTCCATTGTAAAAAATCATGCGCTCTTTCTCTTTTAGAGCTTCATTTTCGGATGAAACATAAACAATTTCATTTGACGTATTTATACCAACATAAGCATTTTTAATGAGTTTATATCCGTCAAAAATAAAATTTGCAGCAAAGTATCGCATTGGCTTAATGTATGTTTGTTTTTTCTAGATTAAGCTTAATTATTATTC
>CAYJBL010000019.1:9825-14032 GCA_964368115.1 uncultured Bacteroidales bacterium | reverse complement strand
TCTTTCGTATACAGCATTTAATGTATCTAAGTTATTATGAGAATAATATAGTAGTGTTTGAGCTATATCTTGTCGTGAATAATTATATTTTGTGTAAATACTTTCATATATTACGCTGTCAAGTGCTGTTGGTTCTTTGTCTTTTTTTAGCTTTAGAAGTACAATTGCATCAGCAATATAACTATCATATAGTATAAGTTCTAATGTGTCTTTTGGTATGATATTCTTACCTTGTTCTGTTTGATTGGTATCTTTTTGAGTACAAGAAAAAATGGTAAAAAGTACTAATGCTATGGATATTATGTATTTTGATTTCATGAATTAGCTTTTTTTACTTTTTTGAACAATTCAGATGCAAATACAAAATCATTTAATTCAGGATTGTCCACGTGGAAAATATCTTTATTTGTACCATTCCACCACTTTTGTCCTTCATAGATATAATTTATGTTGTCGCCAATCTCCATTACTGAGTTAATATCGTGTGTATTTACAATTGTTGTAATATTCAAATCTACGGTAATTTCTTTAATCAATCTATCAATAAGTATAGATGTTTTGGGATCTAATCCTGAGTTTGGCTCATCGCAAAAAAGGTATTTAGGGTTTAAGGCAATTGCTCGTGCAATAGCTACTCGTTTTTGCATACCTCCACTAATTTCGGAAGGATAAAGTTTATTTGCATTAATTATACCTACTTTCTCTAGACAAAAATCAACGCGCTTGTCGATCTCTTTTTTCGATTTATTTGTGAAATATTCTAATGGGAACCTAACATTTTCTTCAACTGTTGAGGAAGTGAAAAGAGCACCTCCTTGAAATACCATCCCAATTTCTTTACGAATCTCTCTTTTGAATTTAATGTTGGCATTGATAAATTCACGGTCGTTAAAATATATTTCACCTTCTTCTGGCGTAAATAATCCGACAATTGATTTTAATAGCACTGTTTTTCCAGAACCACTTTTTCCAATTATCATGTTTACTTTTCCGTGTTCAAAGTTTGCAGAAACATTTTTTAAAACCTTTTTCGAGTTGAAACTTTTTGATATGTTTTGTACTTTTATCATGTCAGTAGCAGTTGAGTAAGAACTAAATTAAATAGTAAAATTAAGATAATGCTATAAACAACAGCTCGCGTACTGCTTTTCCCAACTTCTAATGCACCGCCATTTGTATTGTATCCATGGAATGCAGACACAGAAGTTATAATGAAAGAAAAAACTGCAATTTTTATTAGAGAGTATGTTATATAAAATGGAATGAAGTAGCTTGTTATTCCGTATAGATAGTCGTGCAAAGAAACGACATTAGTTGTTAATGCAACAACAATACCTCCAATGATCCCAAGAAAACCACTTAGTAAATTAAGCAAAGGAAAAGTAATTAGTGCTGCAATAATTTTAGGTAGAATCAAGTATGAAGCGCTGTTAACACCCATTATTTCAAGAGCATCAACTTGTTCTGTTATTTTCATAGTTCCAATTTCGGAAGCGATGTTTGAACCAACTTTTCCGGCAAGAATTAAGCAGATTACAGTGCTCGAGAATTCTAAAATCATCGTGTCACGGACTCCTAAGCCTATTAAATATCGAGGAAAAATAGGTGATACGAAATTTAGTGAAACTTGTAGTGCAAGTACTGCTCCCATAAATATACTAACAATACTTACTATCCAAATTGAGTCGACGCCTATTTGCTCAATCTCATCAATTAGCCTACGAAAAAATATTTTTCTTTTCATAGGTTTTGAGAAAACTGTAGCCATTAACTCAACATACCTGCCTATTGTTTCTATTAGTTTCATTAAATGATATTAAAATGCAAAAATAGCAAGGAAATTTGTTTTTTGTCTTCCTTGCTATTTTATTTTTAACTAATTTTTGATGAAAAAATTAGTTCACATTTAATTCTTTGTCTATGATTGTCTTATAATGCTCATAACCATTTAATGTATAACCGTCTGAGTAGTGGAAAATTTTATTCGTTTTTGTATTGATAAACAATAATTGAGGATAACCAATAAAACCGTATCTGTTTGCTAGAATATTTGCATTTATAACATTTGGATATTCAATACGTTTATCTTTAATAAATGCTTTTATTTTATCAGTATCCTTATCATAAACATTTGCTCCAATAAATTGTACATCATTATTGTTATATAAACTATCTAGTCTTACTAAATCGTTTATTGCCATAATGCACGGTGCGCAACTCATATAGTAAAAATCTAAAACTAATATCTTTGCATTTATGTTTTTGGAATTTAAAGTATCGCCATTAATTAGAGGTAATTTCCAATCGTGGGCATGTTCGGGAACTTCAACTTTAATAGGTTCTGATTTAATAGGTTCTTCTTCTGGTTCTAATTTAATATTTGGAGTGATAGTATTATCTAATTTATTGTATTGATTTTCAATAAATTTTTCTATATCATTGTATTGTTTTTTATCTTTATGTGTCGAAAATGTGTTGATAGCATAATTAAGTATGTCTTTATAGAAAAATGATTCCCCTTGGTGAAGTATTGTTTCTTTGAAAAATGAAATTAATTGTTTGTTGCTAATTACTGTTTTTATGGTTTGATTTACAATTACTTCTAAATTTAAATTTTGAATAATACTATTCTCTTTTGTAGTTGCTTCACCAATAATTCCTTGTCTTTTGTTATGGACAAACGTAGTGTCTCGTAACATTACGCTGTCATAGGTAAGAAAATCAGCGTAATCGGTTTTTAGTACATTAATGATAAAAGGCACATAACCATCCATTATTTCTGTAGTATATTTTTTTTGATATATATTTTTACTCTTATTGAGCAAAAGTATCGTATCGCCAAAATAGGCGTACTCGTAATTTGAAGAATCTTTTGTAACATTTAAGTAGAAATTTATTTTGCTACTATCAATTTTTGTGAAATACATATTTATATCCCATTCAAAAGCATTGTCTGGGTGAGATTCAATAATGTATGTTTTGTATTTTAAGTTGAAATCTATTACCCCCGATGTACTTTCATCAATATTTTTTTGAATTACAAGAAAGCTAGAAGAATCGGTACTTTGATTTTGAGAAAATGAGAGTGTTGAGGAAGTAAATCCAATTAGAACTAGAATAAATTTGAGGTATAAGTCTTTCATGATGTATTATTATGTTGGTTATTAGTGTTGTATGTAATTTAAGTGTCAAAGTTAAAAATTTATCTGCAAAAAACAAAGTAAATTAATATTTGTGTGCGGGCTAAAAAAATATTATAGTGAATTTTCATAGGTATTAAAAAATATTATATATATTCGAGCGTTATTTTATAAACTAAAAAGTATGCAAAATTCAAATTTCTGCATTATAATGGCAGGTGGTATTGGAAGTAGATTTTGGCCAATAAGTAGATCAAATAAACCAAAACAGTTCATAGATATCCTAGAAACTGGCTATAGCTTGATACAGCAAACATTTAATAGATTTAGAAATATTATTCCTGTAGAAAATATTTATGTAGTTACAAATGAAGAATATATAGATATTGTAAAACTTCAGCTTCCTGAGGTTCCAGTAGAAAATATTTTAGGAGAGCCGATGAGAAGAAATACAGCTCCGTGTATTATGTATGCAAATACAAAAATTGGACTTAAAAATCCAAATGCAAATATTGTAGTAACACCTGCGGATCATCTTATTGTTGATGAAGATTTATTTATAAATAATATTAAAGAAGGATTAAGCTTTGTCTCTACAAATAGTACGTTACTAACATTTGGAATTACTCCAGATCGCCCTGCGACAACCTATGGATATATTCAGCTCGATGAAAATTCGACTGGAGAAAAGTTTATTCCGATTAAAACGTTTACAGAAAAACCGCATATCGAACTTGCTAAATTTTTTGTGAGTAGTGGCGACTTCTTATGGAATTCTGGGATTTTTATGTGGAAACTAAGATCTATAAATGATGCAATAGCAGAATATTTACCAGAGTGTTACAACTTATTTGTCGAAAATATTGATAAATTTGGAACCAACGAAGAAACAATTATCGTAGACCAGATTTATTCTGAATTAAAAAGCGTTTCGATAGACTTTGGTGTAATGGAAAAAGCACAAAATGCATTTGTCTTGAAAACAAATTTTGGCTGGTCTGACCTGGGTACATGGAATTCTTTATATATGCACTCAGATAAAGATGAGGCAGAAAACGTAGTAAAAA
>CAYJBL010000019.1:0-9815 GCA_964368115.1 uncultured Bacteroidales bacterium | reverse complement strand
AACTCTTATATTTTCTCAACAACAGAAAAGAAAACTTATATTTTAAATAAATTAGACGACCTAATTGTTGTTGACACAGATTCTGCATTGTTAATCTGTAAAAGAGATAGTGAACAAGATATTACAGATTTGTTGAATGAGGCAAAACTTAAATTTGGCGATGAAATAAAGTAAATTTATAGTTATGAAAAGTGTTTTATTATTTGTTATTTCTATATTGATATTCTACTCGTCAAAATCACAGGACTTATCGGCTGATGGAAACCATAAATTTGATATAACTCTAAGCATTGGACTAATGCCAAATATGCCAGAAGTAACAATGTATAATTGGGGACATCTTAATTACGATTATGCGTATGTTGATTTAAACAATGTTGCTACAATAAAAACATTATATACACCTACTTTTAGTTGTGGTTTTCTTTATGAAGTTAGTGATGTGATTTCAGTTGGTGCAAATATTTTTTATTCAACAGAAATAAATAAAACAATACGAACTTACGATTTGCAAACACTTACTCACCATAGACAAAGTTTTATGGGTTTTGTGCCAATTTTGCGTTTTAGTTGGCTTAATAAAAAAATGTTTAGTCTGTATTCTGCTGTTTCTTTGGGGACAGGATTAAGTACTTATAGAGAAAAAAAATTTATGAGAGCTCATCTTAATTTGCATCCACTAGGTGAATTAACATTTTTTGGAGTTAAATTTGGAAATAGAATTTATGGATTTTCAGACATTTCGCTTAGTAGAATGTCTTATTTGAAATTTGGAGTAGGATATAAATTTTTGAATCGAAAAGAGCAATAAACTATGAAATATCTGAATAAAATCAAATTAAGTATTTTACTTTTGGGATTTGCAATTTCATTTTCATCTTGTGTAGAAAAAATAGAAGACGAAATGACATTGCAGTTTGCTAAAAATGTTGTTATAGAAATAACAGAAAAAGAAATAATAAAAACAATAGAATATCTAGATTGGGTTGTTAGAGCAAACAGTTGGCTTGGCGCAGTAGCAGACGAACAACTTCAAAATGAAATTGAAGATAAATATTTCGGAAAGATGGAACCTAGAATTTCAGGAGATACAATTTTTATTTTATGTCGCAATCAAAAAGATATACGCTTGATTCATAATAATATAAACTTGTATGAAGAAAATTCAGAATGGCGAGTAATTAAAGAAAATTTTAATAATAGATATGAATTTGTAGTATCGTATAACGGAAATGTAAGGCAAATAAAGAAAATTGCTGCCAATAATGATGTGCTATGTAATATTACATATCAATTAGAAAATAAGAAATATTTAATTCAAGGAAGTGGACATTCTGCTTATGTATTTACAAATTCTCCAGTAGTAAAACAAAACTATTTTATTAATAATGAAATTGAAGTTACTGTAGATAACGATATGTATAATTCAAATATATTGCTATGTGGGAATCATAATATAGAACTGATAGACGTAAATAGTATTTTACTTAGCGAGGATAATATTGATGTTGAATACTATAATAACTTTAATTATTATAGTGCAAGAAGTAGTAAAATGAGCCCCGCGGAGCCAAACAACATAAAAATAACATATAGAAATATGGACTTATACTTTTTTTATACACCAAGTTCGTATTATTACTAATAACTTAAAAATAACAAATTATGATTACATTAAAAGAATTACCTTACGCATTTAATGCTTTAGAACCAGTAATAAGTGCTGAAACTGTAGAATTTCACTACACAAAACATCATCAATCGTATGTTACAAAATTAAATGCTGCTATCGAAAATACAGATATGCAAAATTTATCTCTAGAAGAAATAATCTTAAAATCGGAGGGAGGAGTATTTAATAATGCTGCACAAGTTTGGAATCACACTTTCTATTGGGAAGGATTTGGCGAGAACCCGCAAACAGCTCCAACAGGAAAACTAGAAGAGATGATAGTTGATACATTTGGATCGGTTGAACAATTTAGAGAAATTTTTAGCAATAACGCTGCTGGATTGTTTGGCTCTGGTTGGACTTGGCTTGTTGTAAATAACGATAACAAACTTGAAATTGTAAATACACCAAATGCTGAAACACCACTAACAAAAGGCTTAAAACCGCTTTTAACTTGTGATGTTTGGGAACATGCGTACTATTTAGATTATCAAAATTTAAGACCAAATTATATTGCTAACTTTTGGAAATTAGTAGATTGGAAAAAAGTTGAAAATAGATTGGGTTAACGAATAAAAGCGAAAGTTCATCTTTTCGAGCGAGTATGTGATGATCTCTTCTTATAATATAGTAATGTGTATCGTGGATTTTAGAGATTGCCACGTCGCTGCACTCCTCGCAAAGATGGCATAAAGCGTTCATAACAAAAAAGGCTACGATATGTAGCCTTTTTTTGTTATGAATATTTTAAAATTAGCATTGTAAAGCAGCTAATGCTATAGAATAAGTTTTTGTTTCGGCAGAGTCGCCACGTGAAGTTAA
The DNA here is from genome assembly GCA_964368115.1 of uncultured Bacteroidales bacterium. Lineage (GTDB taxonomy): Bacteria > Bacteroidota > Bacteroidia > Bacteroidales > ML635J-15 > Bact-19. Next base: position 7,321 of record CAYJBL010000019.1, on the reverse strand, counting down.
GACTGCAGGGCATTTTGCACCTACTAGCATAGCACCTAGTTCGGCTTTACAAAGTTTTGATGCTGTTTTATAGAATATATTAGCAGCTTCAATGTCAGGGAACACTAAACAATCTGCTTCTCCGTTAACAACACTTTTTAATTTTTTTATTTCCACACATTCTTTATCAATCGCAACATCTAGCGCAAGAGGACCGTCAATTAAAGCATTTGGGATTTGTCCGCGGTCGTTCATTTTTGCAATAATTGCAGCGTCAACGCAAGCAGGCATAGCAGCCGACATTTGTTCTGTAGCAGCTATCATTGCAACTTTTGGAGTATCTATGCCTAATGATCTCGCAATTTTAATAGCATAGTTTGTAATAGCAATTTTTTGTTTTAAATCTGGAGCTGGGATAATTGCTGCGTCCATAACTACCAATAGTTTGTGGTAAGTAGGAACTTGCATAACAACAGCGTGTGTCAATGTCGCATTTGGAGGCAATAAACCTGTTTCTTTATTTAGTATTGCACGCATGTATTTGTCTGTGCTAACTAGACCTTTCATAATAAAGTCGGCTTGTCCTTCACGAACCAATTGTACTGCTCTATTGGCAGCTTTAATTTCATCAGCTTCTTGTACGATAGTAAATTTATTTACATCAATATTTTCGTGTTTGCAGATAGCTTTAATTGTTGCTTCGTCGCCAACTAAAATACCTTCTACAATACCTAAATCTATTGCTGCGCTTACTGCTTCAATTGTATGAGCGTCGTTTGCAAAAGCTACTGATAACTTTTTTTTAGGCTTGGATTTTACTGCTTGGATGATATCATCCATTTTTGTTATATTCATATCGTGTGTCGTTATTTATTGTTAAATTAATGCTTTTTCAATCATTTCGGCAATGTCAAGATTTGTAATCTCTTCTTCCTTATTTTTATATTTTAGCCCATCAGTCATCATGACCATGCAGAAGGGGCAAGATGTAGCAATTAGATCTGTTTTTGTTTCTAGAGCGTCTTCAGTTCGTTCAATAAAAATTTCTTTATCTCCTTTTTCTGCGTCTTTAAACATTTGAGCGCCACCTGCACCACAGCATAGAGCGAAACTTTTGTTTCTTTTCATTTCAACAAGTTCTGCTCCTAAAGCGTCAATTAATATTCTAGGTGCATCGTAAATATCGTTTGCTCTTCCAAGGTAGCAAGGGTCGTGAAATGTGAGTTTCTGATTAGCTGATACAGATTTATCTAATTTTAGATTTCCACTTTTTAGCTGTTCAACTAGAAATTCAGTGTAGTGTAGAACTTCAAATTCGCCGCCAAGGTCTGGGTATTCGTTTTTTAAAATATTAAAACAGTGAGGGCAAATAGTAATAATTTTCTTTACCTCGTACATTTTAAATATCTCAATATTTGTCATTGCTTGCATTTGGAAAAGCATTTCGTTTCCTGCTCTTCTTGCAGGGTCACCTGTGCAAGACTCTTCTTTTCCAAGAACTGCATAATCTACTTTTAAGTGATTAAGAATTTTAGCAAATGCTTTTGCAACTTTCATGTATCTGTTATCGAATGCGCCAGCGCAGCCAACCCAAAAAAGGAATTCAGGTGTTTTTCCTTGTGCAAATACTTCGGCTAATACAGGTACTTCGATTTTTGATGTTAATGTTTCGCTCATAATCTAATTGTTAATTTTGTATTTATTCTGAACAATCAATCAAATTTATTATTTATTCAACCCAGTTTAATCTATCTTCGTTTGAGTACTGCCATGGCGCACCATTGTTTTCAATATTAGAAAAAATGGCATTTAATTCGGCTGGGGCAGCAGCTTCTTCCATTACAAGGTATCTTCTTAAGTCTAAAATAAATGTAGGATGATCTATATTTAGTGGACATTCTTTTGCACATGCATTACATGTTGTGCATGCCCATATTTCTTCTTCATTGATATAATCACGAATTAGAGATTTGCCGTCTGAATATTGTAAGCCTTCTTTTAATATGTTGAAACCTTTCTCTTTCATTCTACTTCTGATATTTATAATCATTTTTCGTGGGGATAAGGCTTTCCCAGTAATATTTGCTGGACATACAGAAGTACATCGTCCGCACTGCGTACAAGCTAATGAATCTAAATAGTTTTTCCATGTAATATCTTCTGCATCAAGAATACCAAAGCGAGCAGGTACTTCTTCGCCTTCTGGTGCTGCTGCGAATGCTGTTTCAGGATTCATCATTGATTTAACCTCTTTTGTTATACTATCCATATTTGTCATTTTTCCTAGTGGAGTTAGTCTACTGAAAAATACATTTGGTAACGACATGAAAATATGGAAGTGTTTCGAGTATGGTAGTATATTGGCAAATATGAAAATCAATATAATATGTGCCCACCAGTTAATGTCGTGCAATAATTTTATTGTTTCTATTGGCATAGAACTAAACGCAGGAGCAATCAAAGCACTGATAGGGTAAACACCTAAGTAGTTCTCGTGTCCAGCAACATAGAAAATATTAATACCTGCTAATGTAAGCATAAGAACAAGTATCATACATAATGCAAAAATTGCGTCAGAGTGATTTTTCTTAGATAATTCTTTTCCGTGTAGTCTTTTTATATTTAATACTGTACGGCGAGTGATGAATATTACAACAAATAGTGCAATAAAATACGCTGATATATCGCCGAGTAGCATAATGATATCATAAAATACTCCTAGAATAGCTAAAGAACGCTCAATGCCAAAAATTCCATCGATAACAATTTCGATACTTCCTAGTAATATTACGCAGAAACCCCAAAATACCAGTGCGTGCATAAATCCAGCTATTCGATTGCGGAAAATACGCTCTTGTAAAAATCCATTGACAAATGTTCTTTGTATCCTTTTACCAAAATCCTTTACAGCGTAGGCAGGTTTGGTAAGTTTGAATAATTTATAAATTCTAAAAGCAGAATATGCAAATACACCAATTGTAATTGCTAATAGTGTAGAAAAAATAATTTGTGACATGTTTGTATTCTTGTATTTGTTTTATTTTTAAGGTTACAAATTTACAATTTTAGCTTGTAAATATGAAATACTTTGAACACGTTTGGAGATATTTATTATATATTACTAATTAGTATTTATGTATAATGTCTTAATTGTTAGGTAAATAATTTATTGTTGATTGTAAGGCGTTTTGCGTAATTTTGATTCAGTCAAAATAATGTAATCAATTATTTTCCATCATTAATTTGGATTTACGATAACTAAGTAAATAAATTGTATAAAAACTCTAGGATTCCGAGTAGGTGCATAGAGAAAATTGTAATAATGATAGCTAAGAATATTTTAATAAATTTAGTTCCATGTTTAATAGCCATACCTGCGCCGATATATCCACCAATAATATTTCCGATAGTAGCAGCAAGAGCAACGTAAAGGTCTACTTGTCCGTTGAAGAAAAAAATAATTAAAGCAATAGGGGTGCTGACAAAAACTAGAAATACCTTTAAACTGTTAGCTTTTACAAGGTCGAAACCGCCATTTAAAACTAGTGCAGATAATAAAAAAATTCCAATTCCAATATGAATAAAACCACCATAAAAACCAATTAAAGTAAATAGTATAAACTGCCAAATTCCTGTTTTAGATTGTTTTTCGATAGATTGTCCTTCTAGCCATTTTTTTGAATTGTAGAACATCAAAAACATTAGAAATAGAAGTATTACTCCAACAATTTTTTCGAAAACATTTTTGTCAATATTAGTTGCTGTAAGCGCTCCAAATACAGAACCTACAATTATGGGAATAGCAAGTATTAAACCTTTTTTAAGAATAGATTTATCGTTTTTATAAAATCTTGCTGAGGCAGTAAATGTTTGAAATAAAACACCTAAACGAACAGTGCCATTAATCATATTTACAGGCATACCAAATGAAGATAATATAGAAAACATTAGAACAGTTCCAGAGCCAGCCATAGTGTTAATAAAGCCTTGTAGAACGCCAATAACTCCGATAATTACGTAGGCGTGCCATAGTTCTATTCCAAAACTATGAATTATCTCTTCTGACATAAATAATACTTAATGTAGAATTACTTAAGAAATAGATTCTTTAAGTTCTTTAAAGCCTTTACCTAAGTTTTCTTGTGTGCTCATAATAGAAATGAAAGCTTTAGGGTCAATGCTATATATGTATTCTTTTAGAATTTCGGCTTCGCGTCTATTAACAATAGTGTAAATAATTTTTTTCTCATCGGAGCTATACATCCCGTGTCCGTTAAATATAGTGCCACCTCTTTCTATATCTTGAAGAATTTTTCGTCTAATCTCATCGTGTTTGTCTGAGATGATAAAAAATGCTTTTTCTACTGTAGCACCTTGAAGTACAATATCAACTGCTTTACCCGTGATGTAAATTGTTATCCACGAGTAAAGAGGTATTTTCCAGTCTTGAAATGCTAATAAACTTACTACGACGATAATAGAATCTACGTATATCATTAGTTGTCCAAGAGGGATTTTGGTGTATTTATTTAGCATCATTGCAATAATATCTGTTCCGCCAGAAGCAGCTTTCGATTTAAATACAAGTCCTAATCCTACGCCAATAAAAACACCGCCAAATATTGCGGAAAGTAAAGCGTCATTTTCTACAAAAGGCTCGTCGCCTTGAAAATATGATAGAAAATCGACAAAAAATGCCATTAGTATGAGCCCTAAAACAGTTTTCCAACCAAATTTAGGTCCTAATATTTTTATTCCAAGTATTGTTAATGGAATTTCGATTGCTAATGCAGTTATCCCAGTTTGAAATTCAAATAAATGGTGCAACATAATTGCAACGCCATAAATACCACCAGGAACTAATTTATAAGGAGAAATAAAATAAACATATCCTACCGCCATGATAAATGTACCAGACAGTATAAGTAATACAGCTCTAAACCATTTGGCAGAGAAGAATTTTTCTTTTGTAATATATGTCATGATATTGTAGTTTTAAATTTTGACAAAGGTAGTTCTTTTTTTTGTGAAAAATATATGATAATTTACAACTTCATGCTAAAATATGCTCTGTGAAAAATATTTTTTCTATTTTTAAAACTTCTTTCTAGAGTTTTTGTATCTAAGCATGAAAAAACAGATTACACTAATATTCATAATTTGCTTATCATATGTACAATATGTTAACGCTCAGGATATACACTTTAGTCAGTTTTTTGCTGCTCCAATATACCTAAATCCCGCCAATACAGGTTTTTTTGATGGAGATGTCAGACTTGGAGGTAATAATAAAAACCAATGGTTATCTTTTGCAAATGCATATAGAACATTTAGTGGCTCAATTGATGCAGGGATAGATGATTTATTTATCGACAATTCAAGGGCAGGTATTGGCTTTCTATATAATAGCGATTTGGCTGGTGATGGCGACTTTGGCACAAATCAAATTTATTTAAGTGCAGCGTATGGCTTACTAGCAAATAAGAAAAAAAGTTTGGAAATAAGAGCAGGTTTTTCGTTGGGCTATGTAGTACATGGAATAAATTATGATAACTTAAATTTTGGAAATCAATATGTAAATGGACAATTTGACCCTAATATTACACCAAATGAGATTTGGGCTTATGATAAGATGAAATACGTTGATTTAAATTTAGGATTAAACATATTTTACAAACCAGATTCTACTAATTCTTATCATCTTGGATTTGCGGTTAATCACGTAAATACATCAGAAAGAAGTTTTTATCAGACTTCAATACAAGAACTGCCAGTTAAATGGAGTATAAATATTGGCGGAGAACATAAATTAAAAGAACCTTTTTGGTTAGAACCTATAGTGCATTTACAGTTTCAACAAAAATATAGCGAATATAATATTGGAGCACTTTTGCGCTTAGATTATAATCCGTTGGCACTGCAATCTGTATATTTTGGTATTCTGACAAGAGCAAGAGATGCTGGTATCGTTTGTTTTGGAATCAAATATGATAATTTGAAATTTTTGTTGAGCTATGATGTAAATTTGTCAAAACTTTCAAATGTAAGTAGAGGTAGAGGAGGTTTTGAAGTGTCTCTATCTTACGTTTTTGCAAAACAACGACCTATTGATATTGGTACTTTTAGGAAATGTCCTGATTTTATTTAATTGTAAGATTAAAGTTTGTATTATTTTGAAGATTGATAAATATTTTTTAGAATTGTAAAATATGTTTCTTAATTATATGCAGTTTGGCGTAAAAAAATATTTACTAATATTATTGATGCTCGTAAAATCTTTAATTGTTGTTTCTCAAAATCAGGAAATAACAAATTTTATTATTTCAGGAGACAGAGCATATGATGATAAAAATTATTATGGTGCAGCTGTGTTGTATGAAAAGGCACTAATGCATAGTCCAAATATGTATGATGTTGTGTGGAAAGCAGCCGAAGCACATAGGTTTGATAATAATTATGTAAAAGCAGCAGAGCATTACTTGTACCTTATAAAAAAGGTCGAAAATAAGTATCCAGAAGCAAATTTCTATTATGCTACAATGTTGAAATCAAACGAAGAATACATAAAAGCTCAGTATTATTTTAATAAGTATATTGACTTGACCCAAAGTGATAGTTCAAATTATCTAACAGAAAGATCAATTAGAGAAATAGCAAATTGTGAGTTTGGATTTAAAGCACAAAACACAAGTTCTGAGATTAAAATCATACAATGCGACAGTACAATAAATTCTGTTTTTAGCGATTTTTCAACTAGTTTGCAGAACGATTCGACAGTAGTGTTTGCCTCAATACAGCAGAGTGAAGATGCCCCAAATGATTATAAATCTAAATTATATTTTGCTAATATTTTTGATACAATATCTGAAGCAAAATTATTTGATTCAACAATAAATATGGATCAATTTGATATTGCAAATCCACATATAAATGTTGCAGGCGATATTTTGTATTTTACAATTACAGATAAAGATACACATATTTATATTTCGTCTATGCAAAATGAAAAATGGAGTGAACCAAAGAAATTGCCAGAAAAAATAAATCTTACAAATTATAATTCGACACATCCATATTTATTGGAAAGAGAAACTAAAAACGACGTTCTTTTTTGGTCAAGTAATCGTCCAAATGGGGAAGGAGGATATGATATTTATTATTGTGAAATACTTCCGGATGGAACGTTTGGCTATGTTAGAAATGCTGGACGACCAATAATAATAGATTCAAGGTTAATGAATTTTATGGATACAAGCTCATTGGTCAATACAAAAGGGAATGAAATAACACCGTTTTACTCAGAAAGAGATTCGTGCTTATACTTTAGTTCGGATTATCATCA
>CAYJBL010000018.1:7750-16452 GCA_964368115.1 uncultured Bacteroidales bacterium | reverse complement strand
CGAATAAAAATCACAATACGAACACTTAGATCTACAAAAAGGAATATGAATATAAATTCCTGCCATCGATAATAATAATTTGAAAAAAACAAGGAGCTAGCATATTGTTAGCTCCTTAAATATTTCGTGAAGTTCATTTAAAACTTTAGCTGTAGCACCCCAAACAATCTTATCTTCAAAAATATAACAAGGTGTAAGTATTTCATGTTCGCCGACAATAATTGTTCTAAAAGTTTTTGTTTTTAAGAGCTCTATTAAATCTACTATAAAAATATTTTTTACTTCTTCCTCGCAAGGGATAAACTCACATATTACATCAGATTTTGCCACAACAGGCATAACCGAGAATTTACTAATTGGAATAGAAACTGGGGTTAAATTACCGATAATATTATTTGGATTTACATTTACTCCTATTTCCTCTAAACATTCTCGAATAGCCGTAAATTGCAGGTTTCTATCAGATTTTTCATATTTCCCTCCTGGGAATGCGATTTGCCCTGAGTGATGCCCTGGGCTTTGTGTTCGTTCAATAAAAATTGTTTTAAGGCAATTATTTTCCCAAAATAATAATATTATTACAGCAGCTAGCGAAAAGTCTTTTTCATCTGTAAATTTAGATGTTATTTCGCTTGGAAAATCTGGATGCATTTCATCATGTGTCGATAACCTATCAACGGATTTTGACAATGCAATTTCTAAATTTTCAAAAAAAGAAGATATTTCTATTTTTAATTCGGACATTCTATTTATGCACTTTTTTTATAAAACTTTCTACTTCTGGGACACCGCCTTGATATACTAAATATCCGTTGTATGGTTCTCTTTCTGTTATTTCATCATTTATTGGCGTAAGCATCAGTTTCTTTACCTCTTCATGATCTTCTGTTTGTCCAAGTGCCCAACCGAGTTTTATATATGCAACTTCTGGAAGCATATTTCCTGCAGGGATAATTCCCATTGCCATCATATCTCTCCCTGTATCATATACATACATTTGAACATATCCCCAAATTGTTTGAAGTGTCATATACATGTGTACACCTGCTGCTTGTGCTCGTTTTATTGCAGGATATATTTCCTTATTTACGTGACCTAAACCTGTACCAACAAATACAATACCCTTATAACCAGCATCTACAAGAGCATCTATTACATCAGGTTTCATTCCTGTGTAATAATATACCATTGTAACTTTATCTGAGAAAAATGGTTTAATAATCACATTTTTATCATTTCTTCGCTTGTTATAGTTCTTTTTTATCGGAGTTATCTTATCTCTAGTTACCATTGCTAGGGGCGTATCTCCAATAGATCTAAAAGTAGAGCGATACGATGAGTGCATTTTTCTTACTCTTGTCCCTTTGTGTAGCAAACCATATTCGTCGGATGTAGGTCCAAACATACAAACCTGTACTTCTGCGATATCCGAATGTCCTGCTGTTTTCATAGCATGCATTAAATTTAATGCAGCATCAGAACTTGGTCTGTCAGATGAGCGCTGCGAGCCAACAAGCACCACTGGCACAGGAAGATTCTGACACATAAATGTTAATGCAGCACCTGTATGCTGAAGAGTGTCTGTTCCATGACCAATAACAATTCCATCTACACCTTTTTCGATTTCTTCGCCTATTGCTTTTGCTAGGGCTATATATTGTGCTGGCCCCATATTTTCGCTAAACACAGCAAAAATCTTTTCTGTTTCGAGGTTACAAATATCTGCTAATTCAGGAACAGCCCCATAAAGTTCGCCAGGTGAAAAAGCTGGAATTACTGCTCCCGTTCTATAGTCAAGACGCGACGCTATCGTTCCTCCAGTTCCAAACAATTTTACATGAGGTAAACCTTCTGTATATGGGAACTCCTTCTCTGGAATTGCATAATTTGCCTTCTTGTATCCAACCTCTTTCATATCTGTAATTGTATTTACATCAACACCGATATTATAACCAGTAATTACTTTTAATACAATATGTTCATCATCATCATTCATAGCTCGAGGCAAAACTGTTCCCTTGAACTCTCCACGAGTGGTATTCATTTCTGCTTGCCCCCACACTCTAACATTATATTTTTTTAGAACCTCTAAAGCTCTTCCTCTATATCCTTGAAAAAAATCTTTGTTATCCATAGTTTTATTTAGTTTATTGTTCTAATAATTTCTTCCTTAAGATCAGAAAGACAAATATTTCCAGTCGCTTTTTTCCTTATTTGCCCCATAATCCAATTTTGTTTATTCTCAACAGATTTATTTTTTGCTTCTTTATCAAATTGCTCTGAAAGAGATTTTACCTGAGTTAAAAGTTCATCTTTACTTTGTTCTACAAATTTTACCTCCTTAAGAATTGTTTCGAAATCCATATCTGGATTTTTATACAGCATTGTTAGCATTTCTCTATCTAATGGGTAGTATAGTTTATGAACTTGTGTATATTTTAGTAAGTCTATTATTTGCGAATAAATAAAACTCTTTCCTTGTTCATAACGTCCTTCGATAGATTTTAAATCTTGTCCAAATAATCTACCTGCAATTTTAGGCTCTAAATTCAATTCTTCAATAGCTTGTTTGATATATGGATATAAATTTTTACTGAAAATGTATGTATACGAAAACTCTGGGACTCCCCATTTTCTTAATTGCGAAATTCTTTCTGAAATGTCATTTTGTACGTTTTGTGATAATCTATCAATATGCTCTGGAGCGAGAGGAATAGGCATTGAATCTGTATCTGGATACATTCTATCTGCTCCAGGTAAAACCCTTTCAAACATTGTTGTCCCATCTTCAAACGATTTTCTTGTTTCATTTGGAACTCCTTCAAATGCCATTTTACATCTTTCTTCAATCGTTTCAAGTGCAGTTGCAATATCTGCTTCTGGTGCCCAAAATAATATTATTGCATCTTGATCTTCATTAAATGAAATATGTTTTTTAATTATTCTTATATCATCATTTGAAATTACTTGCTCATGCATTTCTGTATGAACCATATTCGGTTTTTCAAGACAAGCTATTACTTTTAATCTATCCGATATTTCATCAGCAAACACAATACCTGGCTGATTGAAATACGAAAGAATACCTTTAAAATGAGGTAGACAAACCGCTATTAATGTCTGCCCACTATCTTTTGCATTTTGAATACTCGGACGCGTGATATTAAATTCTTCAAAATTAAGTTGCGCATGTTTTATTGACCATGCATCAGCATCTTTTACCCTACTATGCAGCTCGTCACGAACAGCAAGAAGCGACCATTGCCTATAGCACTCATTATGCGTTAATTCTGGGATCCACTTCGTATGAGCAACTCCTTTAATTTCAACACGAGTACCACCTTTACAGCTTACATTTACATCCTGTCGACCTGCACCCATTCCTGTTCTCACATTTCCAGTAGATCTATTTAAAAATCTGATATAATCACATGCCTCTTTCACTTCGTCTGGGTTTACCATATCAGGGTAAGTTACTGTCTCGATTAGTGGCGTTCCTAAACGATCTGTTTTATATACTCTAACATGTCCAATATCACTAATTTCTCTACACGAATCTTCTTCAATACTTAATTGAATTAGTCGAACTTTTTTATTTTTTAATTCTATTTCTCCTTCAACACCTAATATTGCAGTACGCTGAAAACCAGCAGGAATACTTCCATCAAGATATTGTTTTCTTGTAATATGAACTTCGCCAACAACATTAAATTTACTTAAAATCGTAATTTCCAAAGCCTTGTCAAGAGCTTCTCTATTTATTAAAAACGGTGGGGTGTCATCTATTTCATAAGTACAAGCATTTTCATTATTTATTCTATAAATAATTTCTTTTCTCGTTTTAAATTCCATAAGTGCAGTTCCATCATACTCTCCAAGTTCACTTAGTGTTGGACGCATGTGTCGTATAAGCTCCGCATCATAATTGTCGTCTTTATGAAAAATTCCTGCTTTACATTTACAAAAAAGTTTTTTTTCTGTTTTTAATTGCTGATGCACCTCTAGTCCTGACATAAATCCGATTCGGTCATAATCGGCCTGAGTCGCGTCTTTACGATTTACATAACCAATCTTGTTCATAGTAGCAGCATAATTACTGCTAGGATTAAATTTATCTTTCATTTTATCTAATGTTTTTTGATTATTTTATTGTGTTGTCTAATTCATGTTTTGCAAAGTTATTCCCCAAAAGTTCGTAACGCTTAAATAAAGATTGTAGTCTTTTTTTGAATTTGCTATAATCATTACGTTGGTGCTCCGACCAAGCGACTTCACTTAGAGCAGCCATTCGTGGCAATACCATATATTCTAATGCATCAAAGCTATGCATATATTCTGACCAAACATTTCCTTGTACTCCAATAATATATTTTTGTTCATCTTTTGTTAAACTTTCTGGTATTGGATTCCATGAATATACTTTTTCCGTATTAATAAATCCACCTATTGTAAATGGTTCGTTTTCTATATCTTCACTTTGGTAATAATTAAAATAACAAGCATCCACAGGACACATAATTACTTCATGCTTTTGCTGAGCTGAGGCAATTCCGCCTTTTTCGCCTTGCCACGACATTACTGTCGCATTTGGAGCCAAACCACCTTCTAATATTTCGTCCCACCCTATTATTTGTCTACCTTTAGAATTTACATACTTTTCCATCCTAGTTATAAAATAACTTTGTAATTCATGCTCATTCTTTAGATTTTCGTCTTTTATTCTTTTTTGGCATTTTGCACACTCTTCCCATCTCACTTTTGGGCACTCATCACCGCCAATGTGGATATATGGAGAATTTGGAAATAATTCGCAAACCTCATCTATTATTGCTTCTAAAAATTCAAATGTTTTTTCATTTCCTGCACAAAAAACATCATCAAACACGCCCCATAATGTAGCCACTTCGTATGGACCTCCAGTACATCCTAGTTCAGGATACGCAGTTAAAGCAGCTAAAGCGTGTCCAGGCATTTCTATTTCAGGAATGACTGTTATAAAACGTTCTTCTGCATACTTTACAACCTCTCTAATATCTTCTTTTGAATAAAGCCCACCATAAGGTTTTCCATCATACTTACCTGTATTCTTTTTTATTACTGTCTCTTTTCGCTGTGACGCAATCGTATTTAATTTTGGGAATGCATCTATTTCGACTCTCCATCCCTGATCTTCAGTTAGATGCCAATGAAAAGTATTGTATTTATGCATTACCAATAAATCTATATATTCTTTTACCTCATCTACAGAAAAGAAATGACGACAAACATCCAAATGCATACCGCGATACTTAAATTTTGGTGTATCCTTTATCTTCAAATATGGCAAATAGTCTTCTGTTCCTACTTTTCCTGCTTCTACAGATACTGGAAAGATTTGGCGCAATGTTTGAAATCCCCAAAACAAACCTGCGTAATCTGATGCTGTTATGTTTACAAAACCATCATTAATTTCAAGTTCATACGACTCAGGCGATATTTGTTCATTCTTTGTTCCAATTGAGAAAATAATGTGTAAAAAATCTCCTTCCTTTTTCTCAACTATAGAAACTTTAAAACTCTGTGATAGGAAGCCTGTAACATAATTCTTTATATTTGCCGCCTCTTGTGAATTATCGTTAAACACAATGCCTATTTCGTCGCTCAATTGATATGCACCACCATTTAATACTGTTTCACTTGGAATTGGAATAATATTGTTCTCGAATGTATAGTTTTTGTTATTTTTGCAAGATACAATCACTAATAAGATAATAAGGAATAATCCAATTTTTTTCATAAATTTATAATATTTAAAATGATACCAAATGTAATAAAAATATTAAGTTTATTTACTACAATTCTATTTTTTTCGTGCAATAATATTAATAAACAAGATATTGTCTCTTTAAACGAATCTTGGAAGTTTTATTACGAAGATGACGGTAATTGGTACTCTGCCAGTGTTTGTGGAAATATTCATAACGATTTATTTGCAAACAATTTAATTCAAGCCCCATATTACTCTTCAAATGCTGATAGTTTAACTTGGATTAGTTCAGAAGCTTGGACATACAAAAAAGAATTTAATATCTATAAATCATACATGAGTAAAAATATTGATTTAATATTTGATGGTCTAGACACGCATGCTCAAATTTCTCTTAATGGTGAATTTCTTGGCTCGACTCAAAACATGTATCGACAATGGATTTTCCCCATCAATAATAAAGTTAAAGAAGGGAGCAATATTTTAGAAGTTACATTTAAACCTTCCTCGGAATATAATGCAGAAAAACAATCGACTCAAGCACAAGCGATTCCCGACGATAGAGTTTTTTCTCGTAAAGCACCCTATCAATATGGCTGGGATTGGGGACCAAATTTAGAAACTTGTGGAATCTATAAGAATGTATATCTAAAAATATGGGATAAAGCAAAAATTGAAAATGTAAGAATAGATCAAAAGGAATTAAGCAATACATTAGCACAATTAACTGCTAATTTCACCATCAATTCAGAAAATATTTGTGATGGAAGATTAATCGTTGAAAGCACATCAAACGAATTTAATGTTAGTGAACAAATTATCGTATTAGAGGAAGGAATAAATACTTACGATATTAATTTTGAGATAAAGAATCCCGAATTGTGGTGGTGCAATGGGATGGGAGATCAAAAGCTTTACGAAATTACATTCAGACTTGAGACTCAAAATTCTGTCGACGAGAAAACCATAAAATATGGTGTGCGAAAGTTAGAATTTGCATCGGATTTAGACAAAGATGGACAAGAATTTTATTTCATCCTAAACGATGTTCCTATTTTCGCAAAAGGAGCAAATTGGATCCCTGCTGACTATTTTAATGGCGAAAATTCTTATGAAAAATATCGCTCTCAACTTGAACTAGCAAAAGAAGCAAATTTCAACATGCTACGAGTGTGGGGAGGAGGAATATACGAAAATGACGATTTCTATAGGATATGCGACTCACTTGGTATTATGGTTTGGCAAGATTTTATGTTTGCGTGCGCCATGTACCCTCTTGATGACAATATGATTATAAACATTAAAGAAGAAGTCAATTATCAAGTCAATCGCCTTCATAACTACACGTCTATTGTGCTATGGTGTGGCAATAATGAAATTAGTAATGGGTGGTTTGATTGGGGTTGGCAAAAACAGTTTAATCTTTCCAAATCAGATTCGATTCGAATATGGAACGACTATGATACTCTTTTTCACAAAATAATTCCAAACGAAATAGCCAAAATTGACAAATCAAGGGAATACATCCCAAGTTCACCTCTTTTTGGATGGGGACACGACGAGCATCGCACTCATGGGGATTCCCACTATTGGGGCGTTTGGTGGGGAATGTTAGAGTTTGATGCTTATTATGAAAACACTGGGAGATTTATGAGTGAATACGGTTTTCAAGGTTTACCATCAATGAAAAGTTTAAAGAAATTTATCCCTCAAGATTCGCTTTTCCTTTTTTCCGAGAGTATTAAATCTCATCAAAAGCATCCTTTTGGCTTTAAGGTTATCGAAAAAGAAATGTCTAACGAAATGCCTAAGCCAAAAGATTTTGAAGACTATGTATACCTCAGTCAAATACTACAAGCCAAGTGCTTACAAACTGCTTTTGATGCTCACTTAGAAAAAATGCCATTCTGCATGGGGAGCTTATTTTGGCAATTCAATGATTGTTGGCCAGTTATTTCATGGTCAGCAATAGATTATTACGAAGATCCTAAAGCATCTTATTACACTGCTAAAAACTCATTTGAGAACATTCATCTATCTTCAAGAAAAATTGATAACGAATTTATTTTATCTGTCACTAATCATTCAAATAAATCGATTAATACTAAACTAGCACTGAAACAAATTCGTTTTGATGGAAAGCTTATTCAATCTCACAATTTAGAATCCAAAATAGATAATCTATCAACTACAAAAGTAGTATTAGACATACTAGAATCTAGTCTATTAAATGATAACAAAACAAACTCATACTTCATTGCAGAGTTATTTGATTTTCAATCTAACAAACTTATAGGTAGCAGGCTTTTTATCTTAGACAAAGAAAAGAACTTAGATCTTGAAAAGTCTGATATTGACTATGAAATAGAAAAGAAATCTGACCACTGGGAAATCAGTTTAAGATGCAACACTTTTGTAAAGTCGCTATATCTCGAAATAAATGAAGACGGATTTTTAAGTGACAATTATTTTGATTTAGAACCAAATAAGACAAAGAAGATTCGGTTTTATCAAAAAAATAAAACTGGTGAAATTAATATTAAATTTAAATCTCTAAATGAAATTATTACCTTGGTAGATTAAAGGTATTATCTGCATCTTCTCTAATTTTTCAAACAAGATACAGGAACAATATAAATACCATCTGCTCTCTGATATGCATAATCACCAACAGCTGTAAGAATCATTTTAAATGATGGAGTTTTCATTTTAGAAGTATCTATATTATTAGCAAGAGAATGCAAAGTGTTTGCTGCCTCTTCTATTCCTTTGTCTCCTCCCAATTTAATTTCGATTAGTCCATAATCTCCATTACGTAAATGTATTACTGCATCACACTCTAATCCGTTCTTATCTCTATAATGATACACTTTTCCTCGTAGTGTTTCTGCATAAACACGTAAATCTCTAACACATAAAGTTTCAAAGAACAAACCAAAAGTTTCTAAATCATTAA
>CAYJBL010000018.1:0-7740 GCA_964368115.1 uncultured Bacteroidales bacterium | reverse complement strand
CAATTGATGGATCTATAAAATATTTTGTATCAGATGTTCTGATTGCTGCTTTTGAGCGTAAATTAGGGTTCCATGCTTTCATATCTTCTATTACAAATATCATTTTTAATGCTTCAATATATGAACTTATGGTTTTTTCATTAATAAGCTCTAGATCATTTGTTGCAATATCTTGGCAAATAACGTTTAAACTCACTTGTGTACCTTGATGTCTTGCGTATGAGCGCATTAATCTTCGAGCTTTTTCCTCGCTTCTATTTACCTCATCGGCTCTTGATATATCAGATTTAACTACAGCATCATAGTAATCAAAAGCTTGTTCTAAGGCAATATCTTTTGGCAAATTTAATACACTAGGCCAACCGCCACGACAAGTTAAATAAGCAACATCATGAAGCGATAACTTATTTATTGCATTAAATTTATCTTTTCCTTGAAACAAATCATCAAGGCTAACACTACCATTAGAATCTCCCGACTCCCACAAAGTCATAGGACGCATGGTAAGCCACGAAAATCGCCCTGTTCCAGTATGCTGTATTTCTTTTTGAGAAGCAGGAACAGCAGACCCTGTTAAGATAAAATGACCTAAACCTTCTCGATGATCAACTTCAAAACGAACAGCATCCCATAATTTTGGAGCGATTTGCCACTCGTCAATCAAACGAGGGGTTTCTCCTTGTAATAAAAGCGACGGATTGATACCTGCTAAATTTTTGTGCTGTTCAACTTTACTAGGATCTGCCATATACAGCACACTATTAGACATTTGTTCTGCGGTTGTTGTCTTTCCGCACCACTTTGGACCTTCTACTAGTACAGCACCTTTCCCGTCTAACTTCCTTCGCAAAATAGCATCTACTAACCTAGCTTTATAAACACGCATAATCCTCTAATTTTGAAAAACAAAGGTAGTATATTTTTTTATATTACCTAATTTGGCGCGTTTTTATTACCTAATTTGGCGCGTTTTTGCTTCCAAATTTGGCAGAACACTTTGCATTATTTCGATAAATTGCTGAGAAAGTGTGGTATAATTTAAGTGCTGCGCTGCATAGTCGTGCCCTTTTTTCCCCATGGCAGCCCTCTCTTCTGGAAGTATTTTACTCAGAGTACGGATTGCCTCTGTTAGCTGCTGCACATTTTCGGCTTCTACCCTGATGCCGCATTCTAACTTCTCTATTAAATTATTGGGCTCATCCACAGCGCATACAATAGGTTTCGACGACAACATATAGTCGGCCATTTTATTAAAAGATGTTCCATATTTATGTAATATAGAGTGCGTTCCTCCCATAAAAGCGATATCGAATTGTGTTACAAGGTGCGGAATGCTCTTTTTATCGACTGATGGTAAGAAATAAATATTTTGTAGCGACAACTGTTGGGCTTGTTGTATTAATTCATCTTTAGTATTACCACTACCTACCAACACAAATGCGAGTTCTGAATTCACCTGCAATTGCTGCGCTGCATCTACCAATACATGCAAAGCTGTCGACTGGGTGTGCCCTCCAGAATAGCCAACAATTAGTTTCCCTTCGCTTTTAAGTTGGGAGAATAACTGTTGGTGCTCTTGGGGAATATCTATCCTATTGTCGTTCCAATCTGCAGCATTATAGCCATTAGGAATACATGCAAATTTTTGTGGTTGCATCCCGTGACTTACGGCGTGATCTTTTGCATTCCATAACAACGATACCACCTTGTCAGAATATTTATAGGCGTAATTTTCTGCATGTTGCATTAACGCCATAAAAGGATGATGTTTAGAGTAACCTCCTATTAACATAGGCGACAATGGCCACAAGTCGTGAATTTCGTACACCAATTTTGCTTTATATTTTTGCGCTATTTTTCTAGCAGGATAAATATCGAATGGATAAGTGGAGGAAGCAATAACGACATCGGGGATAAAGCCTTTAAGATATTTTTTATATTTAAATTGCAATTGTATTACAAAAAGAAACATAGAAAGCACTCGCCCAAGACCATTTCCTCCGTAGCTATTTACTTTCACCCAATGATAAAATATTCCATCTATAGTATCTTTGCCTCCAGCAGGTTGTTGTTTGCGCAAGTGAGAATATGTAGCTCCTACAATACGTACTTGATGCCCTGCTTGTTGCCATGCTTTGGCTAAATAATAAGGACGAAATTCCATCCCTAATTGGGGCGATCCTGCATAATGATTAATTAAAAGAATATTCATCTTAGTAATCGTTTAAAATTTCTTTGTACAAAGAAAGGAGCTTTTCTTTTTCTAACTCCCAATTAAATTTTTTTATAACCAAGTTTCTTCCATTTTCACCCATAATATTTGCTTCCTGAGGATGATTTATTATGTAATTTATTGCATCTGCAATTTGTTGCGGTTTGTCTGGCTCTACACAGATTCCAAAATTATATTTTTCATTAAGTTGCCTATTATAAGGAGTATCTGAAAGAACTATTGGCACTCCCTCCGACATATATTCATATATTTTTGTTGGAAGCGTATCTATTTTGTTATACTGGCCTACGTTTAATAGGGTTGAAATACCTGCAACACACATACCTATCTCTTCTTTCAGTCTTTTTTTATCTAGAAATCCTAGATAGCAAACACTCTTAAATCCACCCATTTCTTTTAATTCATCTAAATAATTTGATGGGTAAAATTTTCCTGCTAGTTTAATTTTAATATCAGATAATTCTGCTGCTTTTACCAAGTGCGTTATTCCACGTTCATAAGTTAAACCTCCTACATGAATAACTGTGTTATCTTTTTCTACTTGCTTATTGCTCTGTAATTCAAGTTCAGGATAATTTGCAAGAAATATAGATTTCATACACCTTTTTTCAAAATAATCAATATCTTCAATTGTACAAACCTGAATAACAGCATCTATTTGTTTACATACAAAAGCTTCATATTTCATATAAATTTTCGAAATCATAGTACGAAGTAAATAAGGAATATATTTTTTCTCTCTTATTTGAAATCCGTAAAATTCATGACTATCGAAAATTACTTTTTTCCCTTTTCTTTTAAGTTTTAACCCATAAGGCAATAATTCTGGATCATGAAAATGGTATATATCTGCATTTAACGACAATGCTTTTTTATATACATTTTTTGAAATAGAAAAAAATCTTTTTATTCTACTTTGAAAAACAATAGGAACATTTATAATTTTGACTCCATTTATTTCTCTTTCCTCTGCATTTGGAGCAACAAGATATAAATCGTAACCTGCACATGCAAGCGTAGTGCACTCTTTTTCAAATATTCTTCCATCTGTTGCAGGATGAACTGAGGTAAAATGGCAAACTTTAATTTTTTTCATCCTTATAAAACATTATAAACATCCATTAATTGCTTTGCTATTTCCTCTGGAGAAAATTTCTCTCTACAATTTTTTGATATTTCTTTTCCATCATACTTGCCTCTTGTCTCATACATATTATCCATTTCCTGACTTAATGCATTTACATCGCCAACATCTACAAGTTTCCCATTTGTTTCATCAACAAAATCCTCTGGACCGCCACATTTTGTTGCAATTACTGGCAATCCTGCTAACATTGCCTCGGCATATACTACACCAAAAGTTTCTGTTCTTGATGCTAATACAAATACGTCGCTTCGATTTAATATTTCTGAGATTTCCTTCCTGTTTTTTCTCCCAAGCAAGATTATTCTTCTTTCCAAACCATACTCTACTATTTGTTTTTCCAGTTTTTCTCTTTCCACTCCATCGCCAATAATATATAGTAACGAATCAGTATTTCGCATTTGCTTAAACGCTGCAAATAATACATTAAAACCCTTGCTTTGCAACAAATTACCCACTGAAACAAACGTAAATTTGTCATGTTTTGTTGGATTATACTGAATTGATTCTGTATCTACAATATTTGGAATTACAACGGGTTTTAGTTTAAAAAATCTAAGAATGTTATTTTTAAGTGCCGACGATACACAAATTAACTTATCTGCATTGCGATAAGCCTTATTTGCAAAGAACATACTTCCTGAAGATATTTCAGAGCTATTCATCAAAGAGCTATGCTCGGTTACAACTAGTGGTATAGAGTACTTCTTTTTAAGACTTCCAGCAATTGCACTCATATCCGTAAAATGAGAGTGTATAATATCTGGTCTTCCCACCTCTTTTATTGCAACTTTAATAATAGATTGCAATGCCAATTTACCAAAAAAATAAAAGAACTTATAAGGTATTGCTCCCATAGGAACCGAAATATTATAAATGTCTATTCCATCTTTTTTAATATGATATTTCCCTAAACGTCTTTTTCGTCGGATAGACCGCAAATCTAACGAAACCAACACAACTCTATTTCCAGCCTGCTGCAACGCTTTTGCTTGATCAAATTCAAATATCCCTAATTGAGGGTTTTCCTTTGTGGGATAAGCATTTGCTATAATCATTATTGTCTTCACCTTACTGTAATTTTGTTTTAAGTTTGTTGAAGAATGTGATTTTTCTAAAAAAGTTAAGAATAGTATGTTTTGTGTACGGATAGTCTTTATGTTGATGATTTGGAGATTTCATTATATTCTCAAACTCTTCTCTACTCAAATCTAGTTTATCTAATACAAATTCTAAATCTTTATTCATTGATTCTTCATTGTATACTGGTTTCATCAACTCATCTAATGCATGCTCACGACTAAGTTGCCCACTAACGATTAGACTAGATAAATGTGATGTTCGTTTATCGACTCCAAATTTATTATAGTACCAATACAACTGCACTACTTTTGTTAAGATATTTTCAAGATGCTTTGCTTCGTAATAATTAAAATCGCAAAATTCCTTCAATTCTTGAATTGCTTTTTCTTTATTATAATCAATATAATTTAATAGCCTAAGAGTTTTTATTCCATACATAAAACGGTTTACCATTCTTTTATTTTCCGATAAAAACGAAAGTTTATTTAATGATGTATTCCCAAATCTTTTATTTATGGCTTTTATGTTTTTTACATCTAGTGCAGTATATGTATTTCCTTTTTGGAGGATTGATTCAAGAGCAAAATTACCTCCTGTAAGAAAATATGTAATTTTATATTTTCGCATTAATTTATACAGAAAAGCAAATAACACATTATCTTGTGGAATTGCAAGATTTGGCACTCCTGCCTTTATGTATGCTTTTGTTAAGTCATTAAATTGCTCTGAATTAGGCGTAATGATTTTAAGGTCTAGCTGGGTTGCATTGCATAATTTTCTAATATTTT
This sequence comes from uncultured Bacteroidales bacterium, assembly GCA_964368115.1. Classification (GTDB taxonomy): domain Bacteria; phylum Bacteroidota; class Bacteroidia; order Bacteroidales; family ML635J-15; genus Bact-19. The sequence goes on along the minus strand of CAYJBL010000018.1, from coordinate 2,492 downwards.
CGACAGCAATAGGGGCGTTAAAACCGTCATCTATGTGTACTGCTAAAATTCGCAAGCCCCATTTTATGCCAAGCATTGCAAGGTACGAAGAATCTAAACCTCCAGATATACCCATTATACAGTCGTATTTTCTACCTTTCCCCTTTTGTTTAATTTCATAAAGTATTTCTTCTAACTTCTGCTTACCAATTTCATTAGGAAAATATGTATACTCCATCTGTTCAAGAGCATCTCTGCAATAATTACAATATCCATTTTCATCAAATGTAATGAATGCATCACTTCTGTCGTCCATTACACATCTAGTACATTGTCTAATTTGTTTCATTTAATTAAAAATTTTAATCTTAATTTGTTTTATAAACTTACGAAAACGCCTAAGTCCACCAAAATAAGTATATTTTTTTGCTACATATTCAAATCCTTTTGAATGGTAATCTTTTAGAAAACTTTCTGAGTTATCTTTAAATGTGTTAAAATGAAGTTTGGCTCTACATTCGTCTTCGTTAACCTCAATTTTTGTTATACACTCTATGCCTTTAAAAAAACATTCTCCTTTATTTGTACTTAGTTTAACAAAAGAGATGCCTATATCGTCATAAAATGACGGACAAATCTTCTCTATTCCCCAAAAGTCACCCATTGTTATATCGCCTACACGATCATACCGTCTATACTTGCAAGCAGTACACGATGGCCGTATAGATAGTTTTGATCCAAATATTGAAGAAAATATAGAAGAGTACTTAAATGACAACTTTACATTACCTGCACAAAGTATTTTATAACAACTATTTTTCCAACCATTATCTTTAGATCTACTATTTATATTTTCAATTTTTTTATTTTTTCCCTTCAAGAAACTAATATAATCGCTCCATATTAAGGGACTTGCTATTGATCTACATAACAAATCGCAAAGAATAATATTACTGTATTTGTGGGCAAACTTACTTCGCACTGCGTCAACCTGACAAGGCGTACCCACAAAAAGTACTAAGCGCCCATTTTCACAAAATTCATATATTTGGTCATATACTTTTTCTATAGAGGCTTGTACATATTTTGATACCTTAAACGCTTTTGCTTTTTGTAAATCTTCAGCATAATCATACACAACATTCCAATTCTCGTCGTACTTTACTCCAAATACGACACCATTATTATTTATAACAGTTTCAACCATTGCCCAAAAAAAACCACCAGAAGAACTGGATAATCGAACCTCTAAATTTTGATGTTTTACGGCAAAACACTCTGCCTTTTTTTCATCTATCTTAGAATGATAAATACACCTCTGTTTGCATAATCCACAATCAATACATTTGCTTATGTCTATATTTGGATATAAGAACCCGTCTTTATCGCTTTCCATTACTATGGCCTTTGAAGGACAAGCTTCTTTACAAAGAGAACAACCAAAACAATATTTTTTATTTTCAAATATTAGCATTACAACTACAATTTAATATTACTGAAAACAGTTTTTAATTCTCTATAATTCAATAAAATATTTATGGACATAATTACCACAAATGCAACTAAAGATATTTTTATTGCTGAAATAATCCATTCACTCCATTTGTCAATTTCAAAGTTAAATAATAAATTACATATCACAAATGTTATAAATATGGATATAAACATGGTGAACAGTCGTTTTATTGTATCACGTTTTTTTATTTTTGTAACAGTACGAGAGATAAAAAAGAGCAAGTCAATTGTTCTATATATATTGGCTAATAATAAACCGCCTACTATTCCTGCTACTCCAAATAACACGCCCAATATAGTTCCAAATACAATAAAAATAGAGGCTTGTATTATAGTTTGAGTGCGCGTTTCCTTGAACAATCCTGCAGATATGACCAACATCCCTTGTGGGGTTTTAGCATTATGAAGTATAACATTTAGCACAATTAACAATGAAAGAATCGGTTGTGCGTAATTTGCATCAGTAAGTCCCTCTGTATATAAGGAAACAAAAGGTTGCAGTAAAAGAAATGACGACACGCCTATCCAAGCTAACATTGAGTAGTATACCAATTCAAAAGCTGCAAAATTCTTTTGTAAAGATTTTTGTTGTTTTTTGGCAATAATTTCTCCAAAAGTAGGGTACATACTTGTAGTAAAAATAGATAAAACTCCTGTAATTCCTGCCATTACAATATTAAAAACAGAAAACACACTCACATCAGACAAGGTACATAAAATAGTTATTAAAACTATTACCCCACCATCGTTTACTAAACCTAATATTTGCAATACCAATGCATCCCACCGCTTATTAAGAGATTTTAGAAGAGGAGGCGCCTTATAACTAACTTTCGGATATCTTTTATTTACATAGATATACAAGATTAGTGATCTTGTGATTACAGAAGTAAGTGTGATAAAGCGTAACATAACAATATCCATATTCATATACACACACAAATAAGTTAATATTATATTGCACAAAACGTATATTGCATTGGCAATGGATATTACAT
>CAYJBL010000017.1:0-16528 GCA_964368115.1 uncultured Bacteroidales bacterium | reverse complement strand
CTTTATGTGTGTTTCGAACTTCGATGTAATATCCAAACACATTATTAAAACTAATCTTTAATGAACTTATTCCTGTTCTTTCTGCCTCGGACTTCTCTAACTTCTCAAGATAATCTTTCACTCCAAATGCTATTTTCCTTAATTCATCTAATTCTGCCGATACTCCTGCCGCAATTACATTTCCTTTATTCAACATATTTGGACAATCAGCACTTATTTCTGCATCTATTTTTTCACATACTTCGGTACATAAATGCAGGCTTGATACTAATTTATTTATTATTGGATTATCATAATTACTTGATTCATTTACAATTTCATTGATTGCTTGCAATGAATTATTTAACACAACCAATTCTCTAGGATTTACTCGCATTACTGCAATTTTAGATGCTATTCGCTCAATGTCACTAATTTTACTTAATTGCACCTGCATAAATTGCCTAAAATCTTCATTTTTTACAAAAAACTCAACAAAATCAAGCCTTTCATTGATTGTATCTATATCTTTCAATGGTAGTCCAACCCAACGTTTTAGAAGTCTACTTCCCATTGGAGAAATTGTCTTATCAAGGATATTTATCAAACTGTTACCACCTTCATTATTTGAGCCAAATATCTCCAGATTTCTAATTGTAAATCTATCCAACCACATATATTTGTTTTCATCTATTCTTGAAATATTTTTAATGTGATTAAAATTTGTATGATGGGTTAATTCTAGATAATCTAATATCGCCCCAGCCGCAATAATTCCATTTGATAAATTTTCTACTCCAAAACCTTTGAGTGTTTTTGTTTTAAATAAATTATTTAATTTATCTAATGCATTACTTTCAGTAAATACCCACTCATCAAGTCCAAAGTTTGCACACGCGAATTTAAATATCTCAAAGAAATCTTTTTTCTTAGATTTCTCATATATTATTTCTTTTGGATTAAAGCTTTGTAATAATTTTAATACATATTCATCTGTACCCTGCGATAACATAAATTCCCCTGTACTTATATCAATGAACGCTATCCCAATTTGCTTTTTTTCGATATAAATACTTGCTAAAAAATTATTTTCTCTCTGCTCAAGAACATTATCATTCAAAGACACTCCTGGTGTTACAAGTTCTGTAATTCCTCGTTTTACAATTTTTTTTGTCATTTTAGGATCTTCAAGTTGCTCGCAAATTGCAACTCGCTGTCCTGCTCTTACGAGCTTAGGTAAATACGTATCTAATGCGTGATGTGGAAAACCTGCTAAATCAATGTATTGCGCTGCACCATTTGCGCGTTTTGTTAAAGTAATTCCTAAAATCTTACTTGCTTTTACTGCGTCATCTTCAAATGTTTCATAAAAATCTCCAACTCTAAACAATAATATTGCATCTGGATGCTTAAATTTTATATCATAATATTGTTTCATTAAAGGAGTTTGTACGGCCGCCATATTATTAACTTATGTATTTATTATTAAGTACTAACTAAATTCAATAATGACTTTTTTTCTTTTATCGAATTTTTAACAAATCTATATTAATAATTTCAATCCATAAAATGTTTTTATGCGCATAATCTTACAATTTATTCAATTAATAGTAATATTAACATTATCTTTGTTTGCAAAAAGTAATTTGAAACAAACATGAAAAATGCTCATTGTGTTTTACTCCAAGGCAATGATATTTTTCATTGAGAGTTCCATCTGACCGATGAAATAAAAAAAGAATAACAAATGAAAAAATTATCAATCATTATAGCATTAGGTATTTTATTTACAAATATAAGTTTTGCTCAATCCGTAAAAGTGAAAATCGAAACGACAAAAGGAGATATTATTGTTGTATTATATGATGAAACTCCTTTACACAAAGAGAATTTTGTCAAGTTAGTAAAGTCAAACTTCTACAATGGGGTACTTTTCCATCGTGTAATTAAATCATTTATGATACAAGGTGGAGACCCTCAATCAATCAATTCTCCTGCAAATTATGCTCTAGGGAACGGAGGTCCAGGATATACTATCCCAGCCGAATTTAATACTAAATTTATTCATAAACGAGGTGCTCTTGCTGCTGCACGTCTAGGGAATAACATAAACCCCGAGCGACAAAGTTCAGGCTCTCAATTCTATATCGTACAAGGACAAAGATATAACGAAGTTCAGCTTGCTAATATGGAGCAACGCTTAGGAATAAAATATACCGCAGACCAACGTATGGAGTATATTAATAATGGTGGAACTCCACACCTTGATTTTCAATATACCGTTTTTGGGGAAGTAATAAGTGGGATGGAAATTGTTAGCGATATTGAAAGTGTTGAAACAGACCAAAGAGATAGACCTCTTGAGGATATCAAAATAATTAAAATGACATTAATAGAATAAAAATAAGTTCTACCTAAATATTTCAACACCTACATATCCAATTTGCCCTCCCATTGGCGGGTTGATTTTGCGTATTTTCACACTTACTTTTTGCAAATTTTCAAATTGATTATACAACTCATCTAAAATATCTGAGGCTATTTTTTCTAATAAATTTGATTTCGTATTCATCATCACGTTTTCAACAATTGCATAAGCTACTTGATAATTAAGGGCTTTATCTAAATCGTCAGAAATTTCTGCTTCACGTGTATCAGCCTCCATTATTAAATCTACAATAAATCTATTTCCTGCATGTTTTTCTTCAGGATAATGCCCATGAAATGCAAAGAATTCCATCTCTGAAATAAATATTCTACTCATTATATATATATTTGGGAACAAAAATATATATTTTTGTAATTTACGGATAAAATAATAACAAATTATGAAATACGATAATACTGCGATTTTTCCAGGTTCATTTGATCCTTTTACAATTGGTCATGAATCAGTTGTTCTACGTGCACTTCCACTATTCGATAAGATTATTATCGGTGTTGGAGATAATAATTCCAAAAGTACTTTATTTTCTATTGACAAAAGAATCGAAATTATCAATAAAATCTTCTTTCTTGAACCTAAAATCGAAGTTAAGGCTTATTCTGGCCTAACTGTTGATTTTTGTAATAATAATAATAGTAAATATATATTAAGAGGCCTAAGAACATCTGGCGACTTTGAGTTTGAAAGAGCAATTGGTCAGACTAATAAAATGCTTCAACAAGAAATTGAAACTATATTTATTTTAACAAATCCTGAACATACATTTATTTCGAGTAGCATTGTGCGCGATATTTTAAAACATAATGGAGATTTATCTAAATTTCTTCCGAAAAATATCACAATTCAAGATCTGTACTAATTATCAAGAACGTCAAATACAGAATTATTGCTAATAAATTCTGGCACAACTTGCTTCATTGCTCTAACTACATCTAAGTCGCTTCCCGTTCGATATGATTCAAATAATAGTGCCATATATGAACTTACAGTTTCTTGATCATATTTTCGAACCTTTGCAATCATAATTTGAGAGTGATACGTAGGGATTGTATTTTCTTTATTTGCTAAAAGTTCTTCATAAAGTTTTTCTCCTGGTCTCAATCCAATATATTTAATCTGAATATCTTCTTCTGGTTTTAAGCCAGATAGCAAAATCATTTTTTTTGCAAGATTAATTATTTTAACAGGTTTTCCCATATCAAAAATAAATATCTCACCTCCTTTGCCCATATTACCTGCTTCCAAAACAAGTTGGCATGCTTCTGGAATTGTCATAAAAAAACGTGTAATCTCTGGGTGAGTTACAGTAACTGGACCGCCATTTTCAATTTGCTTTCTGAAGTAAGGAATTACTGAGCCATTTGAGCCTAAGACATTCCCAAAACGTGTTGTAACAAACTTTGTTTCTGCTTTATTACTCAACGATTGAATATAAATTTCAGCTATTCGTTTACTCGCACCCATTACATTTGTCGGATTTACAGCCTTATCCGTACTTATCATTACAAATTTTCTAGCATTGTGTTTTATTGCTGCATCTGCAATTATTTTTGTACCAAAAACATTTGTTACAACCGCAGCCGAAGGATTCTCCTCCATTATTGGCACATGCTTATATGCTGCAGCATGGTAAACATAATCAATTTTATATTTAGAGAAAATTTGATCGATCAGTAGCTCGTCACAAATACTTCCAACTACAATTTTAAAGTTATAATAATTAAAATTTTCTTTTAGCTCAAGTTCAACATTATATAATGGCGTTTCAGCATTGTCTAACAAAATAATCATTTTCGGCATAAAATGAGTTAATTGTCTTACAATTTCACTACCTATCGAACCTGCAGCTCCACTTACAAATATTGTCTTATTAAAAATATTCTTATGAATTCCTTCTTTATCCATATTGATCACTGACCGCTCTAGAAGATCTTCAATTTTAATATTTTCTAATTTATTAAACGACAACTTCCCATTTATCCATAAGTTTACATCTGGTATTATTTTTACCTCAACTTCATGTTTTAAACACAACTCGACAATAAATTTTTTACGCGTTATAGGTATGCTTTTCTCTGCAATAATTAATGTTTTTATCTTTTTATTCTCTAAAATATATTTAAGAGATGTCAAATGATAAACTTTTGTTCCATCAATTCGTTTTCCATATATTTTTGAACGATGATCAACAAAAGCAAATACTCTCAATTTTGATTTAGTATTACGCTCTATTGTTTTTTTTGTAATTTGAGCTAGTTCACCTGTTCCGTATATCAGAACACTATCACTATTGCGTTTAAGAGTTGAAAATTCTAGATATATATTTTTGACTAATAATCTCGAAAATGATAAAATAAATGCAGATATAATATAGTCAATTATTATTACTGATGTTGGGATTAAATACTTTCCAAATACCTGCAAATAAATGATATTTAAGACAATAAAGCATGCTGAACTACAGAACTGAAACACTAATATTCTAATAATATCTTGAGATCCAGTAAACCTCACCATCCCCGCATAAGTTTTTCCTATTAGAAAAAATAACGCTCTAATAATCAAAACAGATATTATCACTAGCGGCAGCCGATCAATATCTTTTGATGGTATAGTAAAATTAAATCTTAAGTAATAAGCTGCAATTATTGATATAAAAACGATGACCAAATCAATCGTAAATATCACCCATCTAGGCGTTGCTCTACGCAGTGTCATAATATTTATATTCATGAAACAAAATTATATAATTAGTTTAATATTTGCGTAATAATCTTACAAATTTCTTCACTTAAGTAATAATTATATCACACATAAATTTACTTATGATATGATTTATGATAGTGCAATTATTAAACTGATAATACAAAAAAGATGGGGTCACTAATGTAACCCCATGATTTATATAAAACTACTGCTTCAGGTCCAAAATCAAAGAGACCTTACTTTCTTTAATCATTACATCATGCCTGGCATTCCACCCATACCTGGAGCTCCCATTGGAGCTACTTCTTTTTCTGGGATTTCTGCAATAACACATTCTGTTGTCAACAACATCCCTGCAATACTTGCCGCATTTTCAAGAGCAATTCTTGCTACTTTAGTTGGGTCAATTACTCCCGACTCTAAGAGGTTTTCATATTTGTCTGTACGAGCATTATAGCCATAATCCCCTTCACCTTCTTTAACTTTTTGAACGATTACAGATCCTTCTTTTCCAGCATTTTCAACAATTCTTCTTAGCGGTTCTTCTAGTGCACGCAAAATTATAGAAATTCCGATAGTTTCATCTTCATTTTCGCCTTGCAAGTCTGTAATTTTTTGTACTGCTCGAATAAATGCAACTCCACCACCTGGTATTATTCCTTCTTCAACTGCTGCTCTTGTAGCAGACAAAGCGTCTTCATACCTATCTTTTTTCTCCTTCATTTCAACTTCTGTAGCTGCACCAACATATATAACCGCAACTCCACCTGCTAATTTAGCCAATCTTTCTTGTAATTTCTCTCGATCATAATCACTAGTAGAAGTTTCGATATGCTTTTTAATTTGCGCTACACGAGCATCTATTTGCTCTTTATCGCCTGCTCCGCTTACAATTGTTGTATTTTCTTTATCAATTACAATTTTATCAGCTCTTCCCAACATTTCGATTGTTGTTGTTTCTAATTTCAAGCCTCTTTCTTCTGTAATTACCTCTCCACCTGTTAATATTGCGATATCTTGAAGCATTTCTTTTCTTCTGTCACCAAAACCTGGGGCTTTTACTGCTGCAATCTTTAACGTTCCTCTTAATCTATTAACGACTAAAGTTGCTAAAGCCTCTCCTTCAACATCTTCTGCTATTATCATCAACGGTCTTCCTTCTTGTACAACAGGTTCTAATACTGGCATTAAATCTTTCATTGAAGATATTTTTTTGTCTGTAATTAGAATGTATGGAGAGTCTAATACTGTTTCCATTTTTTCACTATCTGTTACAAAATAAGGCGAAATATAACCTCTATCAAATTGCATTCCTTCCACAACCTTTACTTCTGTTGCAGTTCCTTTTGCTTCTTCAATAGTAATTACTCCTTCTTTTTTTACTTTTTGCATTGCTAAAGCAATGTCTTTTCCAATAGTATTTTCATTGTTTGCAGAGATTGTTGCCACTTGTTCAATTTTTTGAATATCGTCGCCTACAGTTTTACTTATTTTATTAAGTTCTTCTACAACTTTTATTACAGCTTTATCAATCCCTCTTTTTAAATCCATTGGATTTGCTCCTGCTGTGACATTTTTCAATCCAACATTTACTATTGATTGAGCTAATACTGTCGCTGTAGTTGTTCCATCACCTGCATCATCATTTGTTTTTGATGCAACCTCTTTAACCATTTGAGCCCCCATGTTCATAAATGGATCCTCTATCTCAATCTCTTTTGCTACAGTAACACCATCTTTAGTAATGTGCGGTGCGCCAAATTTTTTATCTATTACAACATTTCTCCCTTTCGGACCTAATGTTACTTTAACTGCGTCAGCTAATGTGTCAACACCTTTTTTTAATAAATCTCTTGATTCTATATCAAACTTAATTTCTTTAGCCATTTTATAAAAATTTATTATTCTTCAACTACTAATAATATATCATTTTGATTCATAATAAGGTATTCCTTATCATCAATCTTCAATTCTGTTCCACTGTATTTTCCATATAAAACAATGTCCCCTACTTTTACTTCCACTGGCTCATCTTTTTTAGGATTACCTACAGCTACAATTTCACCTTTCTGTGGTTTTTCTTGAGCAGAGCCTGGGATAATTATTCCACTTGCTGTTTTTTGCTCTGCTGCCTGCGGGAGAATTAATACTTTTCCCGACATTGGTCTACCAATTTTAGTCATATTCTATTTTTTTATTTTATTTATTTTATTCTAACTACACGAAATTCATGCCAGCTAAAAATAGCTGACAAATGTTCGGATAGCATCAATTTTCAATGCCAAATTGGCATTATTTTGTGAATTTATAATTTTGCCCTAAATAATATGCATTTGCTCCTAATGCTTCTTCGATTCTAAGCAATTGGTTATATTTTGCAATCCTATCTGAGCGAGAAGCCGAACCAGTTTTTATTAGTCCAGTATTTAACGCTACTGCAAGATCTGCAATAAATACATCCTCTGTTTCACCTGAACGATGGCTAATAATTGATGTATACGAATTGATATGAGCTAAATTTACCGCATCAATAGTTTCAGAAACAGAGCCAATCTGATTTAATTTAATTAGTATAGAATTTCCAACTCCTGTTTCAATTCCTTTTGCTAAGCGGTCAACATTTGTCACAAACAAGTCATCTCCAACAATTTGAACTCTATTTCCTATTTTATCTGTTAATTTTTTCCATCCAGCCCAATCGTCTTCTGCTAATCCGTCTTCTATTGATATTACAGGGTATTTACGTGTCCATTCATCCCAATATGCAACCATATCATCAGAACTCATTTCTTTTCCATTTGACTCAAAAACATATAGTCCTTTTTCTTTATCATAGAATTCAGAGGCAGCCGAATCAAGTGCTATATATATATCTTGACCTGGTTTATATCCAGCTTTTTCTATTGCTTTTAATACGTATTCTATCGCTTCCTCATTCGAATTTAGATTCGGAGCAAAACCTCCTTCGTCACCAACATTTGTAGAATGTTTTGATGCTTTTAATACTGATTTTAAATTATGAAAAACCTCTGTCCCCATTCTTAATGCTTCGCTAAAACTTAGAGCCCCAACTGGCATAATCATAAATTCCTGTATATCAATCTTATTGTCGGCATGTTGTCCACCATTAAGAATGTTCATCATTGGAATTGGTAATGTTTTTGCACTTACTCCACCAATATAATTATATAATGCCATTCCATGCTCTTGAGCTGCTGCTTGAGCACATGCCATTGAAATTGCATTTGCACCTAAATTTGATTTATTTGGAGTTCCATCTAATTCAAGCATTGCTCTATCAATCCCAATTTGATCGTCAACATATCTACCTTTTAAGGCTTCAGAAATTGTATTCACTACATTATACACTGCTTGTTGAACACCTTTTCCCATATATCTATCACTATTTCCATCTCTTAGTTCAACTGCTTCATGTATACCTGTTGATGCTCCACTTGGAACTGCAGCTCTTCCTAAAGCTCCACCCGTTGTATATACCTCTACTTCTACTGTTGGATTTCCTCTTGAATCCAAAACTTGTCTTGCGTGAATATTTGCAATTTGTCCCATAACTTTATTATTAATTTTTTTCAAAAATACAAAAAAAGGGAATATAACATTCCCTTTTTAAATTCTATTTATTTCCTTTACTATTCAGCATTCTCAGTTGTTTCTGCTTTATCTTCGCTTTTTGCAACCTCTTTCACTTCAGCTTGTTCAGCTTTAGCTTCAGTAGCTGGTTTAGTTGAACGGCGAGAACGACGTGTAGTTTTCTTTTTGCTTTCTTTTGCTTCTAACATTGCTTCATTATAATCAACAAGCTCAATTATACACATTTCTGCATTATCACCTAATCGTGTTCCAGTTTTTAATATTCTTGTATATCCGCCAGGTCTATCACCAATTTTTACAATAACCTCGCGGAACAATTCAGAAACAGCATATTTATTTTCCAAATAGCTAAACACAACTCTTCTATTATGAGTTGAATCGTCTTTTGCTTTTGTAATAAGTGGCTCAATATAACCTCTTAATGCTTTTGCTTTTGCTACAGTAGTTTTAATTCTTTTGTGCATAATAAGCGAAGCTGCCATATTTGACAACATTGCTTTTCTATGTGCACTTTTTCTACCTAAATGATTTACTGATTTATTGTGTCTCATTGCTTTTCAAAATTATTCCTTATCTAACTTATATTTTGTTATATCCATTCCAAAATTTAGATTTTTGATAACTAGTAAATCTTCTAACTCAGTAAGAGATTTTTTACCAAAGTTTCTAAATTTCAACAGATCAGTTTTGTTGTATTTTACCAAGTCACCTAGAGTATCTATCTCCGCTGCCTTTAAGCAGTTCAGTGCTCGTACAGAAAGATCAAGATTTACAAGCCTTGATTTTAGAAGCTGACGCATTCTAAGTACTTCTTCATCAAATTCATCATTATCATTTTTCTCATCACTATCTAAAGTGATTTTTTCATCTGAGAATAACATAAAATGATGTATCAATATTTTAGCAGCTTCTTTTAATGCATCTTTTGGGTTAATAGATCCATCAGTATCAATTTCCAAAATTAATTTTTCGTAGTCAGTTCTTTGTTCAACACGCATATTTTCAACAAAATATTTTACGTTGCGAATCGGTGTAAATATTGAACCAATTGGAATTACTCCAATTGCATCGTCAACTACTTTATTTTCTTCTGAAGGAACATAACCTCTCCCTTTGATAATAGTTAATTCCATTTTAAGATTAACATCTGGATCCATTCTACAGATTAGTAGATCTGGGTTCAAAATTTTAAATCCTGAAAGAAATTTTCCAATATCTCCAGCTCTAAATTCTTCTTGTTTCGAAATTGTAATAGTTACATTTTCGCTATTTTGGTCTTCTATTTGTTGTTTGAAACGAATTTGTTTTAACTGCAAAACAATTTCCGTAACATCTTCCATAACTCCTCGTATTGTCGAAAATTCATGATCGACACCTTCGATTTTTACCGAAGAAATTGCAAAACCTTCAAGTGAAGAAAGAAGTATTCTTCTAAGTGCATTACCTACGGTTATACCATATCCGGGTTCAAGTGGTCTAACTTCGAATTTTCCACAAAATTCATCAGATTCAAGCATTACTACTTTATCCGGTTTTTGAAACGCTAAAATTGCCATTTAATTATCTTTTATTTTGAATACAACTCAACTATTAATTGTTCTTTTATATTTTCTGGAATGTCTTCTCTTTCTGGAAGGTTTGTAAATTTACCTGCCATTGTAGCTTCATCCCACTCAATCCACGAGTATTTGCTATGGTTGAAACCACTTAAGTTCGTTACAATGTTTTCCAAAGATTTTGACTTTTCTCGAACACCTACTACATCTCCAGGCTTAATTGAACATGAAGGAATATTACAAATGCTACCGTTTACTAAAATATGACGATGCGATACCAATTGGCGAGCTGCTGCTCTTGTTGGTGCAATTCCCAATCTATAAACGATATTATCAAGTCTACACTCCAATAATTGTAATAATACAACACCTGTCACACCTTTTGAACGAGTTGCTCTTTCGAAAAGGTTTCTAAATTGTCTTTCTAAAACTCCATAAGTGTACTTAGCTTTCTGTTTTTCTTTAAGCTGCGTACCATATTCAGAAACTTTTCTTCTTTTTTTGTTCAAACCATGCATACCTGGAGGATAATTTTTCTTTTCTAGAACTTTATCCGGTCCAAATATTGGTTCGCCAAACTTTCTTGCAATTTTTGATTTTGGTCCTCTATATCTTGCCATTTTTTCAATCTTAAATAATCAATACTAAACTCTTCTTCTCTTTGATGGTCTACATCCGTTGTGTGGTAATGGTGTTACGTCAACAATTTCTGTAACTTCAATTCCTAAGTTATGAAGTGTTCTGATTGCTGATTCTCTCCCAGCTCCTGGTCCTTTTACATAAGCTTTTACTTTGCGTAAACCTAGATCAAAAGCAACTTTACCACAATCTTCTGCAGCCATTTGACCTGCATAAGGAGTATTCTTTTTGCTACCTCTAAAGCCATTTTTTCCTGACGAAGACCATGAAATTACTTGTCCCTCATTATTTGTTAAAGTAACAATAATGTTATTAAACGAAGTATGGATGTGAGCCTGTCCTGTAGACTCAATTTTAACCACACGTTTTTTCGTAACTCTTGCTTTTTTAGCCATAACTCAATTATTTCTTTTTATTGGCAATTGTTTTCTTTTTACCTCTACGGGTTCTTGCATTATTTTTTGTTTTCTGACATCTTAATGGTAACCCAATACGATGACGTATTCCACGGTAACCCCCGATGTCTTGTAAACGTTTAATGTTTAATTGAACCTCTGAACGTAATACACCCTCTAAACGATATTCACCCAAAGCCTTACGTATTGCAGCAATTTGGTCATCGTTCCAGTCTTTGGCTTTAATATTTACATCTACGCCAGCCTCTTGCAACACTTTTGTAGCTCTGCTACGGCCAACTCCGTAAATGTACGTAAGCGCTATTTCACCACGCTTATTATTAGGTATATCTACACCTGCTATCCTTGCCATATTAGTTTATTTGTTTTATTATTCTATTACTCAAATTATCCTTGACGTTGTTTAAAACGTGGATTTTTCTTATTTATCACGTAAATTCTTCCTTTTCTCTTTACGATCTTACAATCGTCACTTCTTTTTTTTACAGATGCTCTGACTTTCATTTTTGTAATATTTTTATTTGTACCTGTATGTTATGCGGCCTTTTGTTAAGTCATAAGGGGACATTTCCAATTTCACTTTATCTCCAGGCAATATTCTAATATAATGCATTCTCATTTTTCCAGATATATGGGCAATTATTACGTGTCCATTTTCCAATTCGACACGAAACATTGCATTTGATAATGCCTCTATTATCGTTCCGTCTAATTCTATAGAAGACTGTTTTGCCATACCTACTTCTTAATTTTATTTTCTAAAATTTTTTCAATCAAGCTAAAATCGGACAAAATATCCGCTTTGCCATGTCTTACCACAATTGTATGCTCGTAATGAGCTGATGGTTTCCCATCTTTTGTGCGAATTGTCCAACGATCCCTTTCCATATAAATATCCTTTCTCCCCATATTGATCATCGGCTCAATTGCCAATACCATTCCATCTTGTAATAAAATTCCTTTCCCACGTTTTCCATAATTTGGCACTTCTGGAGCTTCATGTAAATTTCTCCCAATACCATGTCCCACTAATTCTCTTACAACAGAATATGTATTTTTTTGTGCATGCTCTTGAATTTCGGAACCAATATCTCCTATTCTATTTCCTTCAACCGCCTTTTCAATCCCTTTGTAAAGACATTCTTTTGTACACACCAACAATGCTTTTACCTTAGGATCTATTTCTCCTACTTCAAAAGTATAGCACGAATCTCCATGAAAACCGTTGAGTAATGCTCCGCAATCTATCGAAACTATATCTCCGTTTTTCAGGTAATATTCCTTCGGAATTCCATGAACCACAACATCATTCACCGACACACAAAGTGAGTTAGGAAATCCATTATAATTCAAAAAGCTAGGAATACCTCCATTATCCCTAATAAATTCCTCCGCTAATTTATCGAGTTTTAAAGTTGAAACACCATCGTTTATCTCAGCCGCGAGCATTGCATGTGTCCTAGATACAAGCAAACTACTTTGGCGCATCAATTCAACTTCTTCTTTCGATTTAATAAATATCATCAAAGATCATTTTATAAAGCTGAGGCCGAACCTCTACCCTTTATTCTTCCACTTTTTGTTAATCCATCATAATGTCTCATCAACAAGTGACTTTCAATTTGCTGCAACGTATCCAAAACAACTCCTACCAAAATTAGTAAAGATGTTCCCCCAAAAAATTGTGCAAATTGAGTGTTAACTCCTGCCATCATAGCAAACGAGGGTAAAATTGCAATTATTGCTAAAAATATTGACCCTGGTAGTGTTATTCTTGACATTACATTATCTAAAAACTCTACAGTCTTTTTACCTGGTTTTACTCCTGGAATAAATCCTCCATTTTTCTTCATATCTTCAGCCATCTGTTGTGGATTAATTGTAATCGCTGTATAAAAATACGTAAATATAATAATCAACAATGCAAATGTAAAATTATACCAAAAACCAGTATAATCTGCAAATGCAGCAACAAATGAACTCACTCCTTCTCCTCCAAATCCAGAAAGCATCATAGGTACAAACATTAAAGCTTGTGCAAAAATTATAGGCATTACACCTGCAGCATTAACTTTCAATGGGATATATTGTCTAACCCCACCGTACTGCTTGTTTCCTACTACTCTTTTTGCATACTGAACAGGAATTCTTCTAACAGCCTGAACTAGTGCAATTGAAACCATAAAAATTACAAATAAGACAATAATTTCTATAAGTAACACTATTAGCCCACCACCAATTTCTTCAAAACGCGTAATGGTTTCACCAAAGAAAGCATATGGTAATTGAGCAATTATTCCAATCATAATAATCAACGAAATCCCATTTCCGATACCTCTATCAGTAATTTTTTCTCCTAACCACATAACAAACATTGTACCTGCGGTTAAAATCAATACTGAAGAAATCGTGAAAAGAGTTCCTTGCAATACAAATGCATCTGGTGAAAGTTGGAAATGTAAATTAGCTACATATGTTGGAGCTTGTAATAACATTATACCTACTGTAAGATAACGAGTTATTTGATTTATCTTTTTCCTTCCACTCTCTCCTTCTCTTTGTAAACGTTGAAAATATGGTATTGCAATGCCTAGCAATTGCACAACGATACTCGCCGAAATATACGGCATAATACCTAGTGCAAATATTGATGCGTTAGAAAAAGCACCTCCTGAAAACATATCCAAAAGACTTAAGACTCCTGTTGATGTTTGATCTTGTAATCCTGTCAACATATTAGGATCGATACCTGGAAGAACAATGTGAGCACCTAATCTATAAATTAATATATAAGTTAAGGTCAACAATATTCGAGATCTTAGATCTTCAATTTTAAATATATTTCTTATGGTATCTATAAATCTTTTCATTGATTAAATATTTTCAAAAGTTCCACCTGCTGATTCTATTTTCTCTTTTGCTGTTTTTGATGCAGCATGTGCTTTTACATTTATTTTTGCAGATAAATCACCGTCTCCAAGTATTTTAACTAAATCACGTTTTGAGATTAACCCATTTGCTAATAACAAATCAAAATCTATATTTTCAACGTTTAATTTTTCTACTAATGCTTGTAAAGTTGCAACATTTATTCCTTTATATTCTACTCTGTTTCTGTTTTTAAAACCGAATTTTGGCGAAGTTCTTTGTATTGGCATTTGCCCTCCTTCGAAACCAATTTTTCTGCTATAACCAGATCTAGATTTTGCTCCTTTATGTCCTCTAGTTGAAGTTCCGCCTCTTCCTGAACCTTGTCCACGTCCGATTCTTTTTTTATTTTTGACAGAACCTTCTGCCGGCTTTAAGCAACTTAAATCCATAATTATAATATCTTTTTAAATTATTAAATTTCTTCTGTTTTCACTAAATGACGTACTTTCGCTATCATTCCTAAAAGTTGAGGAGAAGCTTCATGCTCTACTGGATTATGAAGTTTTTTTATCCCCAATGCTTCTAAAGTTCTTTTTTGGCGTTCAGTACTGCCTATCTTGCTCTTTATTTGTGTTATTTTTATCTTTGCCATAACAAATATTTTAACCGTTAAACACTTTATCAAGGTCAACTTGCCTATGATAAGCCACTTCACTTGCATCTCTTAATTCTGTAAGCGCTTTTACTGTAGCTTTTACTAAATTATGAGGATTTGAAGAACCTTTAGATTTTGCAAGAATATCAGTAATCCCTACACTTTCAAGGACCGCACGCATCGCACCACCTGCTTTTACTCCAGTTCCTGATGCTGCTGGTTTCAACCACACTTTTGCTCCGCCAAATTTTGCACTTTGCTCGTGAGGAATAGTTCCTTTATATACAGGAATTTTCACAAGATTTTTCTTTGCATCTTCCACTCCTTTGCCAATAGCTGTTGTAACCTCTCCTGCTTTTCCTAAACCGTATCCAACGATACCGTTTTCATCACCAACTACTACAATTGCAGAGAAACTAAATGTACGACCCCCTTTTGTTACTTTTGTAACTCTCTGTATACTAACAAGTCTATCTTTTAGTTCTATATCGCTAGTTTTTATTTTTCTGATGTTTGACATATCTTTATTATAGTTTAAGTCCTCCTTTTCTTGCTCCCTCTGCTAAAGCTTTTACTTTACCATGGTACAAGTAACCATTTCTATCAAAAACCACTTCTGTAATTCCTGCTTCTAAAGCTAATTTAGCTATCATTTCACCAACTTTTTCTGCCTTTTCAGATTTAGTTACTTTTAATGATTCGATATCTTTATGCTTTGAAGTTGCAGATACTATTGTTCTTGCTTGAATATCATTAATTACCTGAACAGTAATCTGTTTGTTACTACGAAACACAGACATTCTTGGTTTTTCAGCAGTTCCATTCGCCTTACGTCTGATTCTGCTTTTAATTTTTTGTCTTCTTTGTATTTTCGAAAAAGCCATTTCTGTAATTTTAAAAATTAAACTTTTGCTGATTTACCAGCTTTTCTACGTAACTCTTCACCAACAAATTTAATACCTTTACCTTTATATGGCTCTGGTGGACGCAACGATCTAATTTTCGCTGCAACTTGTCCTAACAATTGTTTATCAATACTTGTTAGTATTACTGTTGAGTTTCCACGTTTTTCACTCTTTACCTCTACATTTATTTCTTTTGGAAGTTCAAACATTATTGTATGCGAAAAACCTAAAGACATATCTAACATTTGTCCTTGATTTTCTGCTTTATAACCTACTCCAATAAGTTCTTGCTCTGTTTTAAATCCTTCAGAGACTCCTTGAACCATGTTTGCGATAAGAGATCTGTACAAACCATGTTTTGAACGAATTTCTTTTTCGTCATTTGGTCTTGTAACATGTATTTCTCCTTCTTTTACTTCTACAGAAATTTTCGAATCTACATCTTGGCTTAATTCGCCAAGAGGTCCTTTTACCGTTACTGTATTTTTCTCATTAATACTTACTGTAACCTTCTCTGGTAAATTTATAGGTAGTTTTCCAATTCGTGACATTTTCTTTCCTTTTAATAAATGTAACACAATACTTCACCACCAACATTCACTCTACGAGCTTCTTTGTCGGTCATTACTCCCTTGTTTGTCGATAATATAGCAATACCTAAACCATTCAAAACTCTTGGCAGGTTTTCTGTATTAGTATATTTTCTCAAACCAGGCTTACTAACTCTCACTAAATTTTTAATC
>CAYJBL010000016.1:10945-17311 GCA_964368115.1 uncultured Bacteroidales bacterium | reverse complement strand
AATTTTTGATTTTTCTTGAAATTCTAAAAACAATTTATAAAAATCTCTTCTAAATTCATATACATTATATTTATATCCAGCGTCTACAATATCTATTAAGTGATAAGGTACATGTTTTCCATTGCATACATATTCTTGCAAATCCTTACCTGTTCCAATATCCATTTTTCGATAAACCTGTCTACTGTCGGCACTAATTAATTCTGTATTTAAAATCGCGGCTAAATTAACCGCTAAAGATGTTTTCCCACTCGCTGTAGGACCAGTAATACATATTAGGTTATTTTTCAATTCCATTTTAACGAAATTTAGTTCCGAAAAATAAGAAAATAAACTATTTTTGCCAATCTCTCAGAAGATATTATTAATGATTAATATTAAGTTCATATATAACAAGGAGATTAAAGATACTCTTAGAAAATTCATACAAATAATTTTAAGCCCACAATCAGCATGGGGGAAGCACGATTTTTCTAACTTAAATCTCCAGCAAGTAATTTTTCCATTTCTTGCTGTGACATTATTATTTACATTTGTCTGTCGTATTTTGGGAAATATATTATATTACCTAAGCTTTACTGGCATAGAATATATTTTGATGCATTCTTTCATTATGCTCATCGTAGATTCTCTTTACTTTGCTATTTCGTTAACTGTAATACACAGGATATTGCCCTTTTACGGAAATAATATCAGTAGATCTAAGATTCTAATACTACTATTGTTATCTCTTGTTCCATTTTATATATCAACATCTATTACAAGTTTATTTAATAGTTTGTTTTTCATTACAATCATCTCTTTTTATGGACTATACATACTTTATTGGGGACTAAAATCGTTGATAAAAATAGATGACGACAAACTAAATATATTTTTTGTTACGAGTTTGATTATTATGGCTGGGGTATACGCAATATTATACTTTGTAATCATTTACCCATTTTTTGATTTAATTTCCAAATAACGATGGTCAACAATATTGTTACATATAAAAATAAAAAGGCATTTTACAAATACGAACTCATCGAGAAATATTCTGCTGGTATTGTATTAAAAGGTACAGAAATCAAATCGATACGAGATGGTAAAATAAATTTTGCAGATTCTTTTTGCGTTTTTAAAAATAATGAATTGTGGGCTACGGGGGTTCATATTGCAGAGTATTCGTTAGGCACCTGCAACAACCACGAGCCTGTTCGAGAAAGAAAATTATTACTAACAGCTCGAGAATTAAAAAAACTACAAAAAAAGGTTTCAGAAAAAGGACTAACTATTGTTCCATACGAGCTCACAATAAACGAAAAGGGTTTGGCTAAACTATCTATAGCATTGGCAAAAGGCAAAAAAATATTTGATAAACGCGAAGATTTAAAAACAAAAGACACAAAAAGAGATATTGAACGTTCAAACAAATTTTAAAATGACAATATACATAATTTTATTTTCGATTATTTCATACTTACTAGGCTCATTTAGTTCTGCACTATGGTTCGGAAAATGGTTTCATAACATAGATGTGAGAGAACACGGCAGTAAAAATGCTGGAGCTACAAATACATTTAGGGTACTTGGACCCAAAACAGCTATTCCTGTTTTTATTCTTGATATATTGAAAAGTTTTATTTCTGTTAAACTTATATGCTTTGTCCCGAATATTATACCAAACAGCGAGTTATCATATCTAATAATGATTTTATTTGGAGTAATGGCAGTAATAGGACATATTTTTCCTATTTTTTCTGGGTTTAAAGGAGGTAAAGGTGTAGCTTCTATGCTTGGTGTTATTTTAGCAATCCACCCTCTTGCAGCTGGAATTTCTTTAGCTGTATTTATTATTGTTTTTATATGTTTTAAAATTGTTTCAATTGGGTCGATGTGCGCAGCTATTGCCTTTCCTATAATTATTTACATATTCGAAAAAACCGAAATCATTACACTAAGTATTTTTTCTATTTCAGCTGCAATTTTAATAATCATTACACATAAAAAAAATATTAAAAATTTAGTTAGAGGCGAAGAAAAGAAACTAAGTTTTAATAAAAAATCATAATAATATGAAGTTAGATATAAGCAATGCACTAAAATTTGTCGATAAGCAATTATATGACCAAGAGGTAAAATGTGCACTTGATAGTTTAAATTGCTTAAATCAAGGTTTGGGAAAAGGAAACGAGTTTCTAGGCTGGATAAATTTACCTCAAAACTTCGAAGAAGGTGAACTTAATAATATTCAAAACATTGCAGAATCATTTAAAAAACTAGACGCTGTCGTTTTAATTGGCATTGGAGGTTCATATCTTGGTTCACGAGCTTTTATTGAAGCACTTAAGCCCTACTTCGAGAAGTCAAACCCTGAAATATTATACGCTGGGCATAATATCAATGGGGCATATATTTCAGAATTAATTGAACATTTAAACGATAAAGATTTTGGGATTATAGTTATCTCAAAATCAGGCACAACTACAGAGCCAGCCATTGCTTTTCGCTTGCTATTTAACGAAATGAAATCGCGTTATAATACAAATGAAATAAAAGAAAGGCTGATAGTTATAACTGATGAAAATCGTGGTTCTTTACGCGAATTAGTCGAAACTGAAAATTACACCAACTTCGTTATCTCAGACGATATTGGCGGTAGATTTTCAGTATTATCTCCTGTTGGTTTAGTACCAATTGCTATTGCAGGACACGATATTAAAGAAATATTAAGAGGTGCGTCTATTGCTCAAGACGTTTGTTTTGAAAAATCAGAAAACAACCCCGCGATAAAATATGCGAGTATTAGAAATTCGTTATATAAATTAGGTTTAAAAATAGAAATACTAGCAAATTACCGTTCAGAACTTAATTTCCTATCCGAATGGTGGAAACAACTTTTTGGAGAAAGTCAAGGAAAAGATGGAAAAGGAATTTTTCCTGCTTCTACCTCATTCAGCACCGATTTACACTCGCTAGGACAATACATACAACAAGGTGAAAAACAATTGTTTGAAACTGTAATTTATATTAATGACAGTGAAAATTCTCCAAATATTCCTTTTGCAGAATCTGATTTTGATGGATTAAACTATTTAGCTGGCAAAAATGTAGAATACGTAAACAAAAAAGCATTTGAAGGTACCCTTATTGCTCATACCGAAGGAAAAGTTCCTAATATTATTATCGAATTCGATGAAATAAATGAATTTACATTAGGTTATCTAATTTATTTCTTTGAAGTTTCGTGTAGTATCAGTTCATATATGCTTGATATAAATCCGTTTGACCAACCTGGAGTTGAGTTTTACAAGAAAAACATGTTTAAACTACTTGGTAAGCAATAAGCCTAAATCTTACAATAAGTTTACTATTTTTGCAGTTACAATTAATTTAGAAAATGAAGTTTGCCGACGTTATAGGACAAGAAGAAGTAAAACAAAACTTAATCGGAGTTTATGAAGCCGATAGAGTTAGTCATGCTTATCTGCTTTATGGAGCAGCAGGAATTGGCAAACTCGCTCTTGCTATAGCATTTGCTCAATTTTTATCGTGCGAAAATAAGCAGACTAACGATAGTTGTGGAGAGTGCCCAAGCTGTAAAAAATATGAAAAATTAATACACCCAGATTTACATTTTGTTTTTCCTGTAGTAAAAAACTCTAAATTAAAACCAATCAGCGAATCTTATATTCAAGAATGGAGAGACTTACTATCCGAGACAAATTATTTTTCGTATAACGATTGGCTACAAGTAATCGAAAGCGAAAACAAACAAGGTATTATTTACGCTGACGAAGCGTCTGAAATCATAAAAAAATTAAATTTAAAAACTTTTGAATCAAAATATAAGATTTTAATTTTATGGTTACCCGAAAAAATGAATACTTCGTGTGCCAACAAAATTTTAAAAACACTCGAAGAGCCGTCGCCAAACACAGTATTCATACTTGTTAGTAACGACCGTGAAAATGTTCTTACAACCATACTATCGAGGACGCAGCCGATTAAAATCTTAGGGATAGACCGTAAAAGTTTGAAACAAGAAATAATACAAAACTATAACTTAACAGAACCAGAAGCAGATGATATTGTTGCAATCACTAATGGCAGTTTATTAAAAGCAATAAAACAGATAAAGTCTAGTGCAGAAAACAAATTTTATTTAGAGCAATTTTCTTTGTTAATGCGCATAGCCTACTCACGAAAATTTGGAGAAACTATCAAATTCAGTGATGAAATATCTAAAGAAACACAAGAAAATCAGAAAGGATTTTTACGCTATTGCTTAGGAATGCTACGAGAAAACTTTGTTTGCAACACGAATATATCAGATATTATATATATGACAAATCAAGAAAATGAATTTGCAAAAAACTTTTCTAAATTTGTTAATTCTACAAATATTGAGAAAATGATGAATATTTTCAATGACGCGCATTACCATATTGAAAGAAATGCGAATGCAAAAATTTTATTTGTAGATTTAATATTTAATATTATGAAGCTTATTAGAAAATAAAATTATGATGACAGATAGAGAATTTGAAAGAGGTTATGCTGTTTCAAGTACAGACGACATAGGAAACAATCTAAAACTACATAAATGCTGTAACAAGCTTAATGTTTATGATTGGACACATGATATAAAAGACCCGAGCGCTCAAAATAAATTTATTGAAGTTCGATTCAAGAATACAAGAAAGGGAATTTATGAAAACAACTTAGGTTTAAATATTAAGCCTGGAGATATAATAGCTGTCGAGGCTTCGCCTGGGCATGACATTGGGATTGTTTCAGCTACTGGGCAAATTGCAATGTACCAGATGAAAAAGCATAAACCTACAAAGAATAACGAAATAAGAAAAATTTATCGAAAGGCTCGACAATCGGACATACAGAAATGGCAAGAGGCAATTGAACTTGAAATTCCTGTAATGTTACGTACACGTGAAATTGCTCGTTTGCTTAATCTTGAAATGAAAATCGGAGATGTTGAATTTCAAGGAGACAAAACTAAAGCTATGTTCTACTATATAGCAGAAGGGCGTGTTGATTTTCGTGAGTTAATAAAAAAAATAGCAGAAGAATTTCGCATCAAAGTAGAAATGCGACAAATAGGAGCTCGACAAGAAGCTGGAAGAATTGGAGGTATTGGACCGTGTGGCAGAGAACTTTGCTGCACAACATGGCGCTCTGATTTTGAATCTGTATCAACAAACTCAGCTCGTATACAAGAATTATCTCTTAACCCACAAAAGCTTGCAGGGCAATGCAGTAAACTCAAATGCTGCCTAAATTACGAAATGTGTATATATCTTGATGCTAGACAAAGATTTCCAGAAAAAGCATATAGATTACAAACGAAACAAGGCGAAGCAACTCACATAAAAAACGACATCTTTAAAGAACTTATGTACTATGAGATAAGAATTAAAGATATTCCTGTGATTAGATCTATTAATATAGAAAAAGCTAAAGAAGTTCTTGAACAAAACAAAAAAGGTATTATTCCTGATAATATTTTTGAAGAAGATATGGCTGGCACACGCGCTAACATAACTTTTAAGGATGAGCTTAATTCAGAAAGTTTAACGAGATTTGATAGTGCTAAAAAAGTAAATAAGAAAAAGAAAAAACGCGGAAAACCAAGAAAATTTACGCCTAATGAAAAGAATTAAAACTTTAAATATAATAATCGCACTGCTACTTACATTTACACTAATTTCGTGCGATAGCAACAGAGTATACGAAGAGTATAAAGAAATTGATGATTATTTGTGGCATAATGAAAATAAATTGAAATTTGAATTTGATATTCAAGATACGACAAGTTTACATAATATTTTCATTAATGTAAGACACGCTAACGTATATCCATATAGCAATTTATGGTTATTTATAAACTCATCGGCACCAAATGGATTGCAAAACATTGATACTGTAGAATGCGTCTTGGCAGGTCCAAAAGGCAATTGGGCTGGTGACGGATTGGGAGATATTTGGGATATTCAACTGCCATGGCAATACAACACGAGGTTTCCAATAGCAGGAAAATATACTGTTGAATTTGAACAAGCCATGAGAACAGATATTCTACCAGGTATTATGGATATAGGCTTAAGAGTTGAGAAATCTGAAATAAAATAGATTAATAAAATGTCAAAAAAACAAAAATTATTAAAATTTGCCGAAAATAAAACTTTTCCGCACCTTTTTGAACCCGAATTATATTATGATAATTTTCAAGATTTTAATTTGAAATCGAAATGGAATTCAGACTTTTTTAATAATGATAATCCGATTGTTTTAGAATTAGGTTGTGGCAAAGGAGAATATACTGTTTCGTTAGCAAAAGAGAATCCAAATAGAAACCACATCGGA
>CAYJBL010000016.1:807-10935 GCA_964368115.1 uncultured Bacteroidales bacterium | reverse complement strand
ATAGATATAAAAGGAGCTAGAATGTGGAGAGGGGCAAAAGACTCGTTAAATGACAACATGAAAAATGTTGCCTTTGTTAGAACAAGAGTGGAGTTTACTCCTCTATGTTTTGCAGAAAACGAAGTCGATGAAATTTGGATTACATTTCCAGATCCACAGCTAGGTCCCAAAAAACTAATCAAAAAACGTTTGACTTCTTCTAAGTTTTTGTCATCCTACCAGAAATTCTTAAAAAACAACTCGTTTGTTAACTTAAAAACCGATGACACTACACTTTACGAATACACAAAAGAAGTCATTGCTCTAAACAATTTAGAAGTAATACATGATACTTGCGACTTATATAATTCGGAGCTTTATACTGGAATATTAACTCTAAAAACTCATTACGAAAAACTTTGGAACAAAGAAAATCGTGTAATTAAATATTTAAAATTTAGGTTACCATCTGACTTAGAACTAAAAGAACCAATACCAAAAGAGGACTAGTTTGCTGTTCGCCTTTTCGCTATTCGCTTATCGTCGTTCGCGGTTCGCTATTCGTTGTTCGCTTTCGCGGTTTATTTTTTGCCTTTTGCTATTTGTGGTTCGTAGTTTTTTTCGCACATGTGCCGTCATTGCGAGGAACGCAGCGACATGGCAATCTTTGGAGGCGAGTTCTACCCAAGTATTAAGGAAATAGAACAGATCGCCACACTTCGTTCGCGATGTCGATTCTTTTATGGAGATACCACCATTGAAAACGATTAAATATCTATCCTCCTACTCTTTTAACGTTATAATCTGATTGCTTTAGAAAGTCTATTATTTTATCGATCATATCGCCTTGAATAATTATTTCGTTATTCTTTGCACTACCACCAACACCGCATTTTGTTTTTAGTTTTTTTGCTAAATCGTTTAAATCCTCATCGGTTCCAATAAAATTAGAGATAATACAAACCGATTTTCCTTTTCTTTGCTTGCGATCGATACAGACTTTCAGATTTTGTTTGTTTGGAGCTAAGGTTTCTATTTCTTCGGATTCATCCAAATCATATTCAAAATCTTTATTCGTTGAATAAACAACTCCTTCTCTTTTTTTCCAATTATTACTCATACACAAAAAATTAAAGTAAGCAGGCATATAAGCCGGATTCTGTACCGAAAAAACGGTTTCTATCATTTATCTAATGCGATCTACCCCTCAGCTTGGGCGGGCAGCCCTCAAACACTGATATACATGATCTTGCAACCCACAGGACGAACGTCTAATAATGTCACCATTACTAACGGTGAGCTCTTACCTCACCTTCTCACCCTTATTCTCGAAATGAATCGAAAACGGTTATTTTCTTCTCCGTTACCATACCCTCACGAGTATCTTCTCTTTCAGAAGTGTAGTGCCCTTTGTTGTCCGGACTTTCCTCCCTTCTCTATTATAAAAATAAGAAAGGCGATAGAATTGCCTGCTTACGCTGCAAAAGTATAATTTTTTATCTATAATTTTACTAAATTTTCCAAACTATAAGATTTTATTACACTAATGGTGTCGCAACCAGACTAAAAAGTTTTACAATTAAAGGATGTATTAATTTAGGTATTTATTTTTCAAAGAAAATATAAAAAATACCTTAAATTTGTCGAAAAAATAAGCACTTGTTTGAAAAGTTAAAATATCGATATGGAAATTTCCGCTTAAAAAGGGATTATCGTAAACATGGTAACAATGCTATAGCTTGCGGATTAAAACAAGCCAAAAGTATCGGCATAATATACAATGCGACAAACGACTCTGATTATGATATTGTCTTACAATTTGCTCAAGAGATAAAAAATCGTGGCCCACATGTTTGCCTACTTGGTTCTATTGATAAAAAAGAAACAGAGTTTACGCGCATACAACAACCCGATAACTATTTTCACTATATATCTAATCTTAATTGGTATTTTAAACCTATTAACCAGAACATTGATAGGTTTACATCAAAAAATTATGATATACTAATAGATCTTAATTTATCACAATCATTGCCAACAAAATTTATACTTGCAGAATCAAAAACAAGTTTTAAAATTGGTCGTTTCACTACCGAATTGCCAAACGAATACGATTTGATGATTGATATTTCCGAAGGGTCTATTAAAGATCAAGATATAAGCATATTAAAATTCTTTACTAAGCAAGTATTGATTTATTTAGAAATGATAAAAACCTAAACAATATTCAAATTTGAAACGAACATGAAAAATACTCATTGTAGTTACTCCAAAGGCAATAATATTTTTCATCGGAGTTCCATCTGACAAATGAAATAATTAAAAGAAAAATAGATGAAAACAATATTTACTGGCACTGGAGTAGCAATGATAACTCCATTCAAAGAAGACAAATCAATTGATTTTAATGCATTTGCAAAACTAATTGAATTTTACATCGAAAATAAAGTTGAATATTTATTGGTAATGGGTACTACAGCCGAATCGGCAACTTTGAGTATTTCAGAAAAAAAAGATATACTTTCTTTTGCAAAAAAAACTATTGCAGGTAGAGTTCCTATTATGTATGGTTTAGGTGGAAATAATACTGCTGAAATTATCGAAAAATTACAATCCGAAGATTTGGACGGAGTTGATGGAATACTTTCTGTTGCTCCTTATTACAACAAACCTACTCAAGAAGGGATATATCAACATTTTGCTGCAATTGCCATTGCGAGTAAACTTCCAATTATTTTATATAATGTACCTGGAAGGACATCTTCGAATATACTTCCTGAAACAGTTTTACGTTTAGCTAGTGATTTTGAAAATATTGTTGCCATTAAAGAAGCATCTGGAGATATTGAGCAAGTAATGAATATCATTAAAAACAAGCCTCAAGATTTCACAGTTATATCTGGAGATGACGGGCTTACAGTTCCTATGATAGCAATTGGAGCAGAAGGACTAATTTCAGTTGCGGCGAATATATATCCAAAACAATGTTCGGATATGGTAAGATATGCGATGGAAGGAAATTTTACTGAAGCAAAGAAAATACACTATACAATTTTAGAATCTATAGATATGATGTTCGCAGAAGGTAATCCAGCTGGAGTAAAAAGCTTTTTACAGGCTAAAAACATGATTGAAGACCATTTACGCTTACCTTTAGTACCTATATCTGAGAATTTAAGAAATAAAATTTCAGAAGAATATAAGAAAGTTACTGCACAGCAATAACTTTCTAAAAATGGTAATAAATACCTAGAATATATCTTATATTAAGGGATTCACTATATCCTATTGGCTGAGCTCTATCGTTGTATGTTCCGTCGCCAAATGCAGCAACCGAACATTCGATTTCGGCACCAATTTGTATCTTTCCAGCAAAATAATCTATGCGTGGAGAAACACGATAAAGATGGTGAATATCAGTAGCAAAACCTCCAAAATCTCCATTTATTGATTTTGATGTTCCCAAATTTTTGTTATATCCTGCAAATACTCCAAATCTAAAATTATCTACTTTTGCCGAAACATCAATCCATCCCGCAAATGAACGTATTGGAATATAGCTAAGCTCTCCTGTTTCTGCATTAACAACATCTAATACTGCATAGCCCCCTGGCATCATCATCCCAGTTGGATTTTCACAATATGCACCTGAAAGTTTAAAATTTAAAATCCCTACTTGCGCATTTACATAAGCTAGTCCAGAAAAGGACTTTACTGTTTGATTTGTAACATAATTTGCTGAAGTTGTTAACGAAGGCAACATTGAGTGATAATTAAGAGCAAAACCAGTTTTAATATTTTCAATTCCATAATTCAAATGTAAATTAAAGCTTGGAATTCCTGTATTTCTTATATAATTTGAACTTGGAACTCCATTAATATCATAAGAGGTAAAATCTCGTTCACTATATGCAGTTGCTGACAATTTTAGATTTCCTAAATTATACGAGAATTTAATTTGTGGGTTTCTCGAAAATGGAGCATACGACAATCCAGTATTAAAAGAAACAGTTCCAGGGAAGCATTCTAAGATAAACATTGGATGCCAAGTTTGTCCCGTAAGTAACTGAGCATTTCCCCAATCAAATTTTATATAAGCATGGCGCAATCTAAAGCCGTTAATATCTGCATTTGTGTGTCCAAAAAATTCGCCTTCGATAGCACCCGAAGTTTTAGCTCCTAGAGCATCTGGTCCAAAAACATCAGCTTTTAATCTTGATTGAACGGCTAAAAAGTTAAAATTTGATTTATCGTTAATATCAACTCCATTTTCGTCTAATTTTTCTGGACTTGGCCAAAAAAGCAAATGCCCCTCGCGTGCCGAAACAGTTTGGCGCGTATCAAAGAAAAAATCATTCTTCACATAACCACTTAACTTTATTCCAAATTCTGATTTTTTTTCTTCTTGTGCAGAAACATTATTCGCAATCAACACAAAGATAGTCAACGCAATTATCAATATATTTTTATTCATGTATTATTCCCTATTTTTAGGCTGCGAATATATAATTTTATAGGCTTACATCAAATACTAAATTTCGAAAAAATAGCGATAAAATCCATTTATAGATCTTATCGCTACTCTAAATATATTTTTTGTAAACTATTATTTTGCAGGAATATTTTCTAGAATATCAAGTAAGTGGTTCCACCACATTTTCACTGTTTTTATTTCTATTTTTTCATCTGGCGAATGTACTCCTCGAAGCGTTGGTCCAAACGAGATCATATCGAGGTCTGGATATTTTTCGAGAAATAATCCACATTCTAATCCTGCGTGAATTGCGCGAACAACAGGTTTTTTTCCAAATAGTTTTTCGTACGATTTTTCTGCTATTTTCAATATTTCTGAATTTGTATCAGGTGCCCAACCCGGGTAGCCATCACCTGATTCTACTTTTGCGCCAGCAAGTTCAAATACTGATGTAACCATATTATTCATATCTGCCTTCCCCGATTCTAATGAGCTGCGCTGACTTGTTACTACGACAATGTTATTTCCATCGAATTTAACCGATGCTAAATTTGTAGAAGTTTCTACAAGCCCACTAATAGCTGGACTCCAAGCATGCACACCATGTGGACACGCATAAAGAGCTGACACCAAATTTTCTTGTGTTTTTTTATCAATTACTGTTGCTGGCAAGTCTACTGATTGTAATTCTAAATTTATTTTAGGTTCTGCTATTGCAATTTCTTTAATTACATTTTTACGAAAATCTGCAAACAATTCCTTAACATCGGCTTCGTGTTTTTTATTTACTGTAAAGGTAAATTCTGCTTCACGAGGAATTGCATTTCTTTTATTTCCACCATCAAAATGAGCTAATCTTGCATCATATTTTTTAGAAATATCATATAAAAATCTATTCGCAATTTTATTTGAATTACCATAACCTTTGTGTATTTCGTCTCCGCTGTGTCCGCCTTTTAGTCCATTTACAACAAACTTCATCGCGACATCATCACTATTTACACCATCTGCAACAAATTCAAATTTTGCGACTGCATCAATTCCACCAGCGCAGCCGATAAATATTTCACCTTCATCTTCCGAATCTAAGTTTAGTAATATTTTAGATTCAAAAAAATTTGGCTTTAATTCAAATGCACCTGTCAATCCTGTTTCTTCATCAACCGTAAAAAGACATTCAATTGGACCATGCTTTAAAGAATTATCTGTAAGTATCGCCATTTGAGCAGCAACCCCAATTCCGTCATCTGCACCCAAGGTTGTTCCATCTGCTTTTACCCACTCGCCATCAATTACTGGAGTAATTGGGTCGGTATCAAAATTAATTTTTTTATCTCTATTTGCCTCACAAACCATATCCATGTGGCTCTGCAAAAGAACGGGTTTTAAATTTTCCATTCCTTGAGACGCAGGTTTTGTTATTAAAATATTCCCAATATGGTCTTTCTTTGCGTTTAAATTATGTTTTTCTGCAAAATCCATTAAAAACGCTATTACTTTTTCTTCCTTCTTCGAAGACCTTGGTACTTTTGTTAGATCTTCAAAATATTGCCAAACATTTTTTGGTTCTAAATTGCTTAATATTCCCATTTGATTTTATTTTATTA
This sequence comes from uncultured Bacteroidales bacterium, assembly GCA_964368115.1. GTDB lineage: Bacteria > Bacteroidota > Bacteroidia > Bacteroidales > ML635J-15 > Bact-19. Next base: position 4,875 of record CAYJBL010000016.1, on the reverse strand, counting down.
TTTTTGGCTAAAGTTAATATTTTGTTGTAAAATAATAAAACGCTTATGAATTATAAATTTTTCTTTTTCTCAAAACCACTGTTAATCACGATTTTATTATATACTTTTTTAACAATATTCTTTGCTTGTAAGAAAGAAACGAACAATACTTTAAGTGGAAATGTAATAGATATGTCGACAAATGCACCCATTTCTAATGTTAATGTTAAGTTTTTTGCATCCGAAGTTAGCTCTGGAAGTGTAAATTCATCATTCAATCTAATTAGCGAGACAAGTACAGATGCAAATGGAAATTTCTCTATTGAATTTGAAAATAAGAAATACTTAAAGTTAAAAATCGTACACTCGAACAGGAAAATTACCAAAAGAATCATATATTAGGCTGAATATTAAAAATGTAATTCCTTTTGACTCTGAAGATGAAGCTAAAATTAGAATCAAAAATGTAAATCCAGAATGTAAAACATGTACAAGTTCTGAATTCTTCATTTTTACTGGCGACTTTGTAGATGAAAGTTTGCTACTTCCAGTTGTTGGTGGCGATAGTGTTGTGATAAATGCGTATGCACAACACCGAGGTAGTACTGATATCCTTGAAGAAAACATATACTGTACTCCTAACGACACTATTGAATATAACTACTTCTATTAGCCTTTTAATCATCAACATAAATTAACATCAAATTGTTAAAAAACAAAACTTTATATAAATTACCTAAATTTTAGTTTTTTGTAATTTGCCAATCGTTTTACTCAAAAATATTATCTATGTACAAAGTATCATTGATAGTCTTAATGACTACATTATTCAGTTTATTTAGCCCTAAGTTTTCTATTGACAATAAACCTATTAGCACAGATTCAGAACCGAAAGATCCTGCATTTTTAAATGCGGGTAAAGAGTGGGTCGACTCTGTTTTTAACACATTGAGCCCAGATGAAAGAATAGCTCAATTATTAATGATCCCAGCATATTCTAATAGAATTGCTACACACCAACAGCAGATAGAAGAAATGATTACCAAATATAAAGTTGGTGGAATAATATTTATGCAAGGCGGTCCTCACCGACAAATTAAACTTCTAAATAGATATCAAGAAATTTCTAAAGTTCCGTTACTTATCTCGATGGATGCAGAATGGTCTTTAAGTATGAGATTAGATAGCACAGTTATGTATCCTCGCCAACTAATGCTAGGTGCGATACAAGATAACAACTTAATGTATGAAATGGGAGTTGAATTTGCTAGACAATTAAAGCGCACTGGCGTACATGTAAATTTTGCTCCAGTTGTAGATATTAATAATAACTCTCAAAATCCAGTTATTAATTATCGATCGTTTGGAGAAGATAAGATGAATGTAATGCTTAAAGCTCATCTATACTCTAAAGGCATGGAAGACAATCGTATTTTAAGCACGATGAAACATTTTCCTGGACACGGAGATACCGATACTGATTCTCACAAATCATTACCTGTTATAAATCTTGATAATGCACGCCTAGACTCAATAGAACTTGCTCCTTTTAGATACATGACAAATAAAGGTGTTGGCTGTGCAATCGTCAGTCACCTATTTGTTCCGGCAATTGATTCGACCCCAGATATGCCCGCAACATTATCACCAAAAGCTATTGATAGTTTGCTAAAAAAAGATATTGGATTTAAAGGTTTAATATTCACAGATGCTATGAATATGGGAGGTATTACAAATTACTACAAGCCTGGAAAAGCGGATGTTATGGCTCTTATTGCAGGAAACGATGTTATTGTTTTTCCAAACGAAATACCGCTTGTTATGTCTGAAATTAAAAAAGCTATTGCAGAAGGATTGATAACACAAGAAGAGTTAGATTTACGTTGCAAAAAAGTATTACACGCGAAATATTGGGTTGGATTAAATGAGTTTAAACCTATTTCACATAAGAACCTGTACGACGATCTAAATAATACAAATGCAAAATGGTTGCAGCAAAAATTGATTGAGAACGCTATAACATTAGTAAAAAATCAAGATTCTATTATTCCATTAAAAAATCTTGATACTTTAAAAATTGCATCAATTTCATTTGGTAAATCTAGTAAAACTTTTTTCCAGACTCGTCTTGATTATTATGCCGATGTTACGGATTATGTATATGACACCGAAATTAGCAAACACGGAAAAAGCGGTTTAATTAAAATGCTATCAAAATACGATGTAGTTATTGCATCTGTGCACAATACAAATAGAGTTGTATCAAGAAAATATGGAATTAAACAAACAACCGTTGATTTTATTGATGAGCTTAGTTTAAGCGCAAATGTGATACTTGATGTATTTGCAAATCCATATAGTTTAGATTTTTTCAAAAATGCCGATAAGATGGCTGCTGTTATTGTCTCGTATAACGATTGGAAGATAACAAATGATTTTTCTGCACAACTAATATTTGGTGGTATTCCTGCAAAAGGTCGACTTCCAGTTACAGCATCGGAGATATTTCCTGTTGGAACAGGAGTTGACACCGAAAAAATCAGACTTAAATACACTAATATTCCCGAAGACGCTGGTGTAAGTTCTCATTCTCTTTACAAAGTTGATAGTATTTTTAAACACGCTCTACACCGCGAAGCATTTCCTGGCGGACAAATAGTGGCTTCACGTAATGAAATTGTTTTTTATCAAAAATCTTTTGGCTACCATACTTACGAAAAAAAAAACAAAGTTGACAATCTAGATATTTATGACTTGGCTTCTGTAACAAAAGTTAGTGGCACTGCAGCCGCTTTAATGCTGCTTTACGATAGAAATGCATACGAACTTGACGATAAACTATCAGAACATTTAGATATGGTAAGTGCGTCGAACAAAGAGAATATGACTTTTAGAAATATACTTACTCATAGAGCTGGACTTAAATCGTGGATTCCATTTTATCTTAAGTCTATAGAAACTCCAGAGAAAATTGCCGAAGTATACGACACCACAAAAACCGAGACACATACTATACAAATTGCTGATAAGCTATTTATTAACGAAGATTATTTAGATACAATTTACCATAGAATTTGTACATCTTCGCTTAATGCTCATGGCAGGTATATTTACTCTGACTTAGGGTATTATTTATTCCAAAAATTTATTGAAGAAAAAACAGATAAATGCCTTCCTACATTTTTAGAACAAGAGTTTTATGCCTCAATTGGAGCATGGACATTGGGATATAATCCTTTAAATAAGTTTAATAAAGATGACATTGTGCCAACTGAAATTGACGATTATTTTAGGCACCAACTATTGCACGGACATGTTCACGACCAAGGAGCTGCAATGCTAGGTGGTGTCTGTGGGCACGCTGGATTATTTGCTTCTGCAAACGATGTCCTTAAAATATTCCAAATGTATCTCAACAACGGCAAATATGGTAATATTCAATACATTAAACCTGAAACAATCGAAACATTTACAAGCTATCAGTTTAACCCACGAGAGAATCGCCGAGGACTTGCCTTTGATAAAAAATATGTTGGAGATGATAAAAAATTAGGTATCGGTAGCGAAAGCGCATCTGCAAAAGGTTTTGGGCACAGCGGATATACTGGAACTATGGCTTGGGCTGACCCTGAATATGATTTCGTATTTGTTTTTAATTCAAACAGAAATCACCCTACATCTAAGAATAATGCTATTACAAAACTAGATGTTAGAACAAAAATCGAGGAAGTTTTTTATCAATCCATTATTAGTTACGAAGCTTCACAAGAAAAAGAAACTATTTTCGAACTTTAATAATTTTTATTTTCCTTCCAATCCTTGCTGCTACCAACAGACACAAGAGATAATAATATAAATTTCACTTATTTATATAAATATTTTTTTTTGGTAAATTTGTATATATATATATATTTGTTCATTATTCACTAAACACAAATCATTATGAAAAAGAGCAATTTTAAGTTAAGAGCACACAAAGCTTTTACCATGGTATCTATTTTTGTTTTTACGATTCTATTCAGCAGTTCACTTTATTCACAAGAAATAAAGGAAAATAGCCAAGCATTCTACAAAGCACAAGAAAAGCTA
>CAYJBL010000016.1:0-797 GCA_964368115.1 uncultured Bacteroidales bacterium | reverse complement strand
TTCAAAATACTCTAGCTCGGACTACAAATTCAGATGGGTTTGGGATGTTGACTTATACTATTTTAAGGCAAACGACAACAATAGTTCATTTTACATCGTACAAAAAGAGGCGAACACAACAAGCGAATACATTTATTACAAAAACACATTGCTAACAATAATTAAAGATGGGTCTAAAATAATTTATGCCGACAAACAGCAACTAAATACTAATAGGCCATTAGATGCAATAAAAAGCAATATGACTTTTTTGATAGATGCTTGTGATTTGACTGATATACTTTCATACGACGGAATTAAAATTCACAACAAAAAACTTGCAAATAAACTAAATGCAACTATCGGAGAGGTCTCAACAATTGACAACAACAAGAATAAAAACGAATATAGAATTGCAATTGACGAGAATCTCAATTTGGCATTATATAGCGAAAAAACTGAACAATACGATAACGATATTGTAACATTAACATCTTCTAAAGAATACACGATCAATAATATTTCGATTAACAATAGCGATTCCGACTATAAAAAAATTGAAAATATTATTAGTGATAAATTCGATGAGATAAATAAATTAGCAACTCCACATATTGTTAAAAAGGAAGATAATTTAATAACTAATGCAAAAAAATCAACTATACCTAAATATGCGCACGAATGGGAATTGCCTTTAATCGACGGCAAAACTCTTAGTTCAAAAGATGTTGAATCTAAAATATTAGTATTGAATTTTTACTACATGGACTTCACAAACATTTATAGTATAGATAAGCTCGTTATTTTGGATAAAATAT
>CAYJBL010000015.1:16453-17426 GCA_964368115.1 uncultured Bacteroidales bacterium | reverse complement strand
TTTTTCTACTTTTGCCTAAGTATATAATTTGATCCAATTTGCCGTTCATAGATAAAATATTAAACTATAAAACTCTCTCTATTATTGGAATGGAGAAAAATACTGGCAAAACGGAAGTGTTGAATTATATATTGCAGAGATTCGGACAAGAAAAAATAATTCCTGCAATAACCTCAATAGGGATAGATGGCGAAACAACAGATTTAGTAACAAATACTAAAAAACCAGAAATAGAATTACTACCAGGGACTTTATTTGTAAGTTCGGAGAAACACTATAAACAAAGAAAATTAGACTCAGAAATATTAAATGTTTCAACAAACTATACCGCTTTAGGGAGGTTGATTACAGCAAGAGCAAAATCAAAAGGAAAGCTAATAATTTCTGGACCTGCAGATACGTACGCCTTAAAGCAAACTTTAGGAGAACTATTGTCATATAATCCACAAATAGCGATTGTAGATGGGGCTTTATCGCGAAAAAGCATTGCTAGCCCTGCAATAACGGAAAGTATGATATTAACGACAGGAGCGGCATTTTCTGCTAATTTTCAGTTTTTAGTTAAACAAACAGCATTTTTACATAAATTGATGTGCATCCCTAAGTATTGCGGAGAAATAAATGATGAAATGTTGCGGACAAAAAACGGTATTTATACAATAGATGAGAATAATAGCCTACAGCAATTAGATATTCCATCAGTATTTTTGTTAGATAAGAATATCGACAAACTTTTTGAACATGGAAATAAAATTTTTGTAAGTGGAGTAATAAACGATAAATTTCTAGATGTTTTAAGAGTACAAAAGCAAATCGCGAAACTAGAAATAATAGTAAAAGATTTTACAAGAATTTTTGCAACACAACAATCGTATCAAGCGTTCTTAGATAATGGTGGAAAATTAAGTGTTTTATTAGGAGCGAATCTAGTTGCAGTATGTGTAAATCCCACGTCTCCAAGCGGAATGAGATT
>CAYJBL010000015.1:0-16443 GCA_964368115.1 uncultured Bacteroidales bacterium | reverse complement strand
AATGTTCCTTTAGGTGAAATTCCCAGTGTCCAATGCGGATGAGATTTGATTCTGAAAAGTTACAAAATGTAATGTCTGAATATTTAGGCGGTATACCAGTTTATGATATTAAAAAAATATAGTAGAGTGAGCATTTTTAAACATGACATAAAAAATAATAGCGGCTTAAGATTTATTTATGAAAATCTTAAAATTAGTTCAGTTCTTGGGCGTAATTATTTGTTAAATACAAAATTCATAACAGAAAAAGATCAAATAGAAGAAAGTCTAAATACTCTCTCACAAGTACATGAATTTATTTCTAAGAATTTGAAGAATAGCGATATTTTAGATTTAAGTTTACGTATGCATCAATTTAATGATATTTCAGGAACAATTAAGAATTTGGAAGATCATAATATTGTATTAGACGATGTTCAATTATTTGAAGTAAAGAAGTTTGCAGTAGTATTGCAGCAAATAATTAGCAAGCTAAGATCATGGGGTTTTAACGTGTATGATTTTGCAGATATGTCAGAAATGATAAAAGTTTTAGATCCAGAAAATAGCAGAGACATAGGTTTTTATATTTATTCGGTATATGATGATAAATTGCGAGAATTGCGTAGGCAACAAACTAGAATTGAGGATTCAAATCAGGAAAAGATAGAATTAATAAGATTGCAGTGCATTAAGATTGAAGATGAAATAAGGGCGCGATTGACAAAAAAAATTCAGGAAAATTTATCAGATATAAAAAGTAATTATGAAAAAATTTCTCGTTTAGATCTTGAGATTGCTAAGTCGTTACAAATAGCAGAATTGAGTTTAGTAAAACCATCTATTGCAGATGGGGAAAATTCGTTCAAGGCTTTATTCAATCCTTATTTTGTAGATTCGTTAGCAAAAAAAGCAAAAAAGTATCAAGCAATAGATGTGCAGTTGAAGTCTTCTCCAGTATTGATAACAGGAGCAAATATGTCAGGCAAAACGGTTTTATTGAAAACCTTAGCATTAGCGCAGCAAATGTTTCAATATGGATTTTATGTTCCTGCTGAGAGAGCGAGTTTAAACGTGTTCGATAAGGTTTTACAGAATATAGGTGAAATTTCAGACGAGTTAAATGGATTATCGTCTTTTGCAGTAGAGATGAGAAATGTAAATACAATAATCAGTGAAGTAAAAGCGGGGGCGAGAGTATTAGCGTTAGTGGATGAGCTAGCAAGAACAACAAATCCAGACGAGGGAAAAGCAATTGTTTCAGCTTTTGTTAGCATAATGCAAAAATATAATGTTATGTCTGTAATAACTACGCATTTTGGAGGAGTGAAAATTGAGTGTAGAAGATTGAGAGTGCGAGGATTACAAGATGTTGTTGATTTTACAAGTATAAACGAAAAAAACATTAACGATTATATAGACTATTCTTTATTCGAAACAAATGAAGATGAGGTTCCATGTGAAGCAATTAGTGTAGCAGAGATTTTAGGAAATGATGCCGAATTTATTGCAGAAGCAAAACGATACGTAAATTTGTAAAATACGTTTAAAATTTCCTTTAAAATATGTACTTTTGTAGAAAATATAAAGAACTACAATAAAAAACAAGTAATATAAATATTTATAGTTAATTATGTGTACAAAAAGAATGATAAAGAGTGTTGTTGGGCAGATATTTATTTTTACAGTTATGTTATTCCTAGCTAGTTGTAGTAGTGAGTCAAAATCAAAGTCAACAAAACATAGAAAAACACCATTAGTTGGAAAAGCGATATCAGCACAAAACTATAGTTTTGATAATCCACCTAAATTCCGAAAAGATGCAGAATTAGTTTTTTTAGAGGCTCAAACAGAAAAAATATTATTTGAAATAGATGTTGAGGTCGCAAGCAATGACATTGAGAGGGCGCGTGGATTAATGTATAGAGAGTCAATGGATGAGAATCATGGAATGCTATTTCTGTTCGAAAGAGAGGAACTGCAATCTTTTTACATGCGCAATACATTAATTCCCTTGGATATTATGTATGTAAATTCTGAATTTGAAATAGTAGATATTTACGAAAATACAAAGCCGATGGATGAAAGTTCATTATTTTCTTCAGAACCAGTTGTATATGTTGTGGAGATAAATGCGGGACTTTCTGAAAAATACGGAATAAAGGAAGGCGATTTTATACGTTATAATTAATATAATAAAAGCAATTAATAAAGATATATGGAAATTCCAGCAAAATACGAATCACAAAGTATAGAGAAAAAATGGTATCAATACTGGTTAGATAAGAAATATTTTCATTCAGAGCCAGATAGCAGAGAACCTTACGTAAATGTAATACCTCCGCCAAATGTTACGGGAGTCTTGCATATGGGACATATGTTGAATAATACAATTCAGGATATTCTTGTTCGTAGAGCTAGGATGTTAGGGAAGAATGCAGTATGGGTACCAGGAACAGACCATGCATCAATTGCAACAGAAGCAAAGGTCGTCGCAAAGTTAAAAAGCGAAGGAATAGATAAGAGTTCGTTGTCGCGAGAAGAATTTCTTACACATGCGTGGGAGTGGAAAGAAAAGCACGGAGGAATAATTTTAGAGCAACTTAAAAAACTAGGTGCATCGTGCGATTGGGATCGTACTGCATTTACAATGGATAGTGTTCGTTCGGAATCTGTATTGAAAGTTTTTGTTGATCTATACAACAAAGGCCTAATTTATCGTGGTGTAAGGATGGTAAATTGGGATCCACAAGCAAAAACAGCAGTGTCGGATGAGGAGGTGATATATACAGAAGAAAATTCGAAATTGTATTATGTTAGATACAAAGTTGAGAATGAAGACTCGTATGTGATTATTGCAACAACTCGTCCCGAAACTATACTTGGTGATACAGCAGTTTGTATAAATCCAAATGATGAAAGATTTAGTCATTTGAAAGGGAAAAAATTGATTGTTCCAATGATAAATCGTATTGTCCCAATTATTTTTGATGAATATGTGGATATGGAATTTGGAACAGGTTGTCTTAAAATTACACCAGCTCACGATATAAATGATTATGAACTAGGAATAAAACATAATCTTGAAAGTATAGATATCTTTAATGACGATGGAACGCTGAACGAAGCTGCTGGAATGTTTGTTGGAATTGATAGATTCGAAGCAAGGAAATTAGCGGTAAAAGAATTAGAGAAAATCGAAGCATTAGAAAAGGTAGAAGATTACGTAAATAAATTAGGTAGATCTGAGCGTACAAATTCAGTTATTGAACCAAAACTCTCGATGCAGTGGTTTTTGAAAATGGAAAAAATTTCAAAACCTGCATTAGAAGCTGTGGAAAATGATGAAGTAAGACTAATCCCAGCTAAATTTAAAAATGTATATCGCCACTGGATGGAAAATGTACGCGATTGGTGTATTAGTAGACAACTTTGGTGGGGGCATAGAATCCCTGCATACTATTTGCCAAATTCTAACGAATTTGTAGTTGCAGATACAGATGAAAAAGCACTGGAAATTGCAATTCAAAAAACAAATAATCCAAATTTAAAACTTACAGATCTTCGTCAGGATGAAGATGTTTTAGATACGTGGTTTAGTTCATGGTTGTGGCCAATATCTGTTTTTGATGGAATTTGCAATCCAGATAATGAAGAAATAAAATATTATTATCCTACAAACGACTTGGTTACAGCTCCTGAAATTCTTTTCTTTTGGGTAGCTCGTATGGTAATTGCAGGTTATGAATATATCGGAAAGAAACCATTTTCAAATGTTTATCTTACAGGGATAGTGCGAGATAAGCAGCGTAGAAAAATGTCTAAATCACTTGGGAACTCTCCCGATCCATTGGATTTGATTGATAAGTATGGCGCAGATGGCGTAAGAATAGGAATGTTGTTCTGTTCTCCAGCAGGTGGCGACTTGCTTTACGACGATAGCTTGCCAGAGCAAGGAAGAAATTTTGCAAATAAAATATGGAATGCTTTTAGGTTAGTTAAAAATTGGGAGGTAGCAGAAAATATCGAGCAACCGCAACATTCAAAAATTGCAATTGATTGGTTCGAAGTTAAATTAAATGAAACAATAGAAGTTCTGAATAAACAGTTCGATGATTTTAGATTATCTGATGCGTTAATGACTGTGTATAAATTGTTTTGGGACGATTTTTCTGCATGGTATTTGGAAATAATAAAACCAGAATATCAGAAACCAATTGATAAAATAACATACCTGCAAACTATAGAGTTTTTCAAAAAATTGTCATTAGTATTATCACCATTTATGCCATTTATTACAGAGGAGTTGTGGCAATTTATGAAAAATGATAATGATGTCGAATCTATTGTAATCGCTGAATGGCCAAAAACAAAAGAATTAGATGCCAGTATTTTAAAGAAATTTGAGGATTGCACAGAAGTAATCTCAAATATTAGAACAATTCGTCAAGAAAAGAATATACCTCCTCGAAATAATTTAAGTTTGCAGATAATTAAACATGGGGACTATGTTTCGGATTTTGAGTGTGTTGTTGCAAAATTAGCTAGTATTGGCAATATTGAGCAGATAAACTTAAAACCAGATATGGCTTCAGGTTTTATTGTAAAATCGCATGAATATTTTATACCACTTGGTGATTTGATTGATAAAGACGAAGAACTTAAAAAGTTACAAGAAGAATTAAAATATACCGAAGGTTTTTTAATTTCAGTAATGAAAAAAATGAGCAATGAGAAATTTGTAAATAACGCACCAGAAAAAGTTATTGAAATGGAGCGTAAAAAACAATCGGATGCAGAAGCCAAAATAGAAATCTTGAAGGATCAAATAGAGAAACTAAAATAGAAGAAATAAAAAACATTTGATATACTGAATTATAGTAATAAAAAATGTAACTTTTCAAAAAAAATATCCAAGATGGAATTAACAAAAAACCATTTTTTACAATGCAAGACTATAAATCCGTTCCAAATGGCAGGAAGCAAAGGATACCTAACTGTATTAAGGATTAAGTGCCATTAAATAGGTTTATGTAATGTCAAAGTGAAAATAATATGTTATTACAGCAAGAAAATTTGTGGCTCTCGCAAAAGTCAATGGCATTACTTTTCGATATTGACCGTTCAGTGGTAACAAAGCATATCAAAAATATATTTTCAACTGGGGAGTTGCTTGAAGATTCAGTATGTGCAATTTTTGCACATACTGCCAAAGATGGCAAATCTTATAAAACGATGTTTTATAATCTTGAGTTAGTAATTGCTGTGGGCTATCGTGTAAACTCCGAAAGAGCTATAATATTCCGTAATTGGGCAACGAATATATTGAAAGAGTATATCAAGAAAGGTTCTGTGCTTGATACCGAACGATTAAAACAACCAGAGTATATTTTGGACAAGACTATTTTGATGAAACTTTAGAACGAATACGTGATATTCGTAGCAGTGAGAGGCGGTTTTATCAAAAGATAACAGATATATATTCTCAGTGTAGTGCCGATTATGATGTAAATAGTGAACTTACAAAAACATTTTTTGCTACTGTTCAAAATAAACTTCATTGGGCTATAAGTAACGAGACAGCAGCAGAAATAGTTTATTCAAGAGCCAATCACGAAAAAGAAAATATGGGTTTAACATCGTGGAAAAATTCGCCAAAGGGAAGAATTAGAAAAACGAACGTATCAATTGCAAAAAACTACTTGTCGCACGAAGAGATGGAGAGTTTAAATCTAATTGTTTCTGCATATTTAGATTTAGCAGAGTTGCGTACTAAAAGGCGACAAGTTATGTATATGCGAGATTGGATTATTCAATAGGATAAATTTTTACTCGCTGACGACCGAGATATATTACAAAATGCTGGAAAAATATCGGCAACGATAGCTAAAGAGAAAGCAGAGAGTGAGTTTGATAAATACTGCATAATACAAGATGAGTTATATCAAAGCGATTTTGACCTTTTCCTACAATTGGAGAAGATAATAGATAATAAAAAATAAAAAAACGCATTGATGATGCACGAGATATATTAGTAGGTAAAATCCCATGCCCTCTTTTTTTAGCTACTTTCCACTTTCCACTAAAAATTGTATCTTTGCAAAAAAAATATCCAAGATGGAATTAACAAATTTAAGTGAACAAGAATTATTACGACGCGAATCATTAGAAGAGATAAAAAAACTAGGTATAAATCCATATCCAGCTGCTGAATATCCTGTTAATATATATACAACTGAAATTGTGGATAAATATGCAAAGAATGAATCTGATGAAGGTTTGTGCAATATTTGTGTTGCAGGGCGTGTATTAAGCAGACGAATTATGGGAAATGCTTCGTTTCTTGAGATTCAAGATTCAAAAGGGCGAATCCAAATTTATTTTAAACGAGATGAAATATGCCCAGATGAAAATAAGGATTTGTACAATAAGGTAATAAAAAAACTCTTGGATATTGGAGATATCATTGGCATAAAAGGCTATGTGTTTAAAACTCAGATGGGAGAAATTTCTGTTTATGCAAAAGAATTTACGCTGCTAAGTAAGTCTTTACGTCCATTGCCAATCGTAAAAGAAAAAGATGGAGTTGTATATGATGCATTTTCAGACCCAGACTTGCGTTATCGTCAACGATATGTAGATTTGATAGTAAATCCTCATGTAAGAGATGTTTTTATCAAGAGAACAAAAATTATTAATACCATGAGAAACTTTTTCAATGAAAAAAGTTATCTTGAGGTAGAAACACCAATATTACAGCAGATTGCAGGAGGTGCAGCGGCTCGTCCGTTTATTACGCATCATAATGCATTAAATATTCCACTTTATCTTCGTATTGCAAACGAATTGTATCTGAAACGTTTAATAGTCGGAGGATTTGAAGGTGTTTATGAATTTGCAAAAGATTTCCGTAACGAGGGTATGGATCGTACCCATAATCCAGAATTTACAGTTCTTGAAATATATGTAGCTTATAAAGATTACAATTGGATGATGGACTTTACAGAGGAGATGATAGAAAGAGTAGCTATTGCTCTTCACGGAGATACAAAAGTCCAACTTGGCGATAATATTATTGATTACAAACGCCCGTTTAAACGTGTAAGTATGTATGAAGCAATAAAAGAACATACAGGCTACGACGTTGCAGGAAAATCAGAAGATGAGCTACGACAAATTTGTAATGAATTAGGAATAGAAACATCTCCATCTATGGGAAAAGGAAAATTGATAGACGAAATATTTGGAGAAAAATGTGAACACAACTACATTCAACCAACATTTATTACAGATTATCCAATAGAAATGTCTCCATTAACAAAAAAACATAGATCAATAGAAGGGCTTACTGAAAGATTTGAATTGATGGTTAATGGCAAGGAATTGGCAAACGCTTATTCGGAGTTAAACGACCCAATTGATCAAAGAGAGCGTTTTGAAGAACAGATGAAATTGTCGGCAAAAGGAGATGATGAGGCAATGTTTATAGATCAAGATTTTCTTAGGGCTCTGGAGTATGGAATGCCACCAAATTCAGGAATGGGAATAGGAATAGATAGACTAACAATGTTCATGACAAACAGCCCATCTATACAAGATGTACTGTTTTTCCCTCAAATGAGACCAGAAAAAAAACAAGAAGTAATTAGTGAAGCGATTTTTACAGAAATAGGAGTTCCAGAAGATTGGGCAAAAGTTCTTCTTAAAACGGGAATTACAAGTGTTGAGATGTTAAAAGAATCTAATGCAAATAAATTACATCAAACAATTTGTGGCTTTAATAAAAAGAATAAATTAGGCTTAAAAAATCCAACACAAGACGAAGTTGCAGTTTGGATTTCATAATCTAACAAGTAATTCTAAAAAGAAAATTGTAGTTAATTATGGTAATGAAACTAGTTTTGTTTGCCATTATTATCATGGCAGTGGTAGTTTTGGCATTAGGGGTGGGGATTTTTTTTGGAAAAAAAAAGAAATTTCCAGAGACGTCAATTGAAAAAAATAAGGAATTACAAAAACTTAATATTAAGTGTGCAAAGCATGAAGAGCTTCACAATTGCGGAATTGATGGCGGCTGTTGTGGAGGTGCAAACCATAAAGACTGATTTAGAGTAATATCTTTTCTATCGTACTATCAGTAGCCATACCATTGGGATTACAACCTAATTCTCCTTCAGGAATAGGAATTTGAAGTTCGTTGTAATGCTCTATCCATTCAGAATGAAAATTGTTGCTGTTAGGGTTTTTAAATGTCATTGGATTTAAAGTGAATACTTTGCATGCTTCAAAAATATGATAGATAAATTCTGAACAGTAAAAACCTTCGCTATCCATAATGTATGTATAATCGTATGGAGCACCGACCAAAGATTTTGCTTTCGAAATAGCATTGGGAATACATGATCTAAAATCTTTTTTTAGTCGATAAATATCAGAGATGTACTTTGTATTTGTGTCTGGTTGCATAAATGTTTCGATTGTTTCTATACAAACTCCTTTGTTGGGTGTAGCGTGAATAACAAAACTTGTATCGTTTTTTATGAAACAAATACCAATATGAGTATAATTTGTTTTTGCATTTGTTTGAGTTACAGAGTTTATTGCATCAGAAAGACCTTGTGTGTCGTTGCCTCGAAATATAATATCGCCATCTTTAATTTTAGGTTTACTTTCTGAATGCGCACAGGCAAAAAATACTAGCACGCAAAATGAAATTAAACAGTAAATTTTCACTTCTTGTGAGGTTTCTAGCTAGTGAGATCAGAAAAAACTTGTTCCAAAGATTTTTCTTTTAATTGGATGCTTATAACCGCATTTTTTTCTTTAACGGCAAGTTCAAAAATATCTTGGCGAATGTCCTTTGATAGTAGAAATTCGATCTCAAACTTATTGTTATTTAGCTTTGTTAGCTTTCTAATATTCGAAATAGTATTTATTTTGTTAACGGAAATATCATTACTGAATTCGACGAATAAAGTTCCAACTTTTTCTTTTGTGTTCAAGTATAGTTTATCTGTTTCGTCGTTTGCAACTATTGTACCTTTATTGATAATTACTATTCTATCGCAAATCGCTTCAACTTCTTGCATGATATGCGTTGATAGCATTACAGTCTTATGTTTACCAAGATTTTGAATAAGGTTACGAATTTCAATAATTTGGTTCGGATCAAGACCAGAAGTTGGTTCGTCAAGAATTAAAACCTCTGGATCGTGAATAATTGCTTGAGCTAATCCAACTCTTTGTTTGTATCCTTTCGAAAGAGTATGTATTTTTTTATTGATTTCAGGTTTTAAGCCAGTAAGATTAACTACTTCTTCGATGCGTTCTTTTTTGTTTTTTATTTTATAAATTCCTGCAATAAAATTGAGATATTCTAGTATATACATATCACCGTATAATGGATTTTGCTCAGGGAGATAGCCTAGCTTTTTACGTATCTCCATAGAGTTTTCCAACACGTTAATTCCATTAATAAAAACATCGCCTTCAGATGGTGGAATATATCCAGTAATAATTTTCATAAGAGTTGATTTCCCTGCTCCGTTAGGACCTAGAAATCCAATTATTTCGCCAGATTTTATCTCAAAACTCACATCATTAAGGGCTTTTTGCTTGCCATAATATTTACTTATGTTCTGGATTTTTATTGACATGATATACTGTGCTTTATTAGGTGAATATTATTTTTAGTATGCTCTTTCGTTGCGTTTTTCGTAATAATTTACAAACGATGTATTAACTACTTTATTACCTCCTGCCGTAGGATAATTACCAGTAAAATACCAATCTCCTTTATTGCTTGGACATGCTTTATGTAGGTTTTCAATATTTTGGAAAATTAGTTGAACCTCTGCATTGATTTGTTCAGGTGTAATTATTTCTGCAATTTTTGCTGAAATTTGTTCAGGAGTGAAAGGCTTGTAAATATTTTGAACAAAGTTTATAATATCTTCTTTTGGTAAATTTTGCTGCGCTTTACAATTTTTATAAACTTCGTCGATAATGTTTTGTTGTCCAGTATCTTTTAGTAGTTCGATAGCTGCGACAAAAGCGCTGAAATCACCTATTTTTGTCATATCAATACCATAACAGTCTGGGTATCTCACTTGAGGTGCAGATGATACGATAATAATTTTTTTAGGTTTTAGCCTATCTAG
Organism: uncultured Bacteroidales bacterium; assembly: GCA_964368115.1. Taxonomy (GTDB): domain Bacteria; phylum Bacteroidota; class Bacteroidia; order Bacteroidales; family ML635J-15; genus Bact-19. Next base: position 6,304 of record CAYJBL010000015.1, on the reverse strand, counting down.
TATACGAAGGATGCTTTGTTTTAGTGTTGTTCCTCTAACAATACTATCGTCAATGATTACAAGATTGTCGACTGTTTCGTTTACTGTTCCGTAGGTAATATCATAAACATGCTGTACAAGTTCGTTTCTGTCTTCATCTTGTGTTATGAAAGTACGCATTTTTGCATCTTTAACTGCAATTTTTTCAACACGCGGACGCATTTCAAGTAATTTATCTAAATCTTTGTCTGATAGAGAATTGTTTTTTATTTGCTGTTTTTTATAATTATTTAACTCAGCTTCTAAACCCTTTAGCATTCCGTAGAAAGCAGTTTCTGCGGTATTTGGAATAAAGGAAAAAACAGTGTTTTCAAAATCGTGATTTACGGCTTCTAGTATTTCTGGAACTAAAAGTTCTCCAAGTTTTTTTCTTTCTTTATATATATCACAATCTGTACCGCGACTAAAATATATGCGTTCAAAGCTACATGGTGATTGTTTTGAAGATATACGTATTGTTTCGTGATTGATTTCTCCAGATTTTTTTACAATAACCGCTTTGCCTGGCTCTAATTCTTTTATTTGCGATTGAGAAACATTTAGTGCAGTTTGAATAACTGGGCGTTCAGACGCGGCAACAAAAATCTCATCATCTTGATAATAGAAAGCTGGTCTAATTCCCCATGGATCTCGAACAATAAAAGCATCGCCATGCCCTAAAGCTCCGCCCATGACATAGCCGCCATCCCAATTGTGGGTTGCTTCACGTAGTATTTTTGCAATATCAATGTTTTCCTCAATAAGTGCACTTATCTTATTATTTGCTAAGCCTTGATTTTTGTAATTTCTGAAAAGTTTTTGATTTTCTTCATCAATAAATAGTCCAATCAATTCTAATGCAGTTACAGTATCAGAGTATTCTTTAGGGTGCTGACCAAAATTTATTAGATATTGGAAAAGTTCGTCAACATTTGTCAGGTTAAAATTACCTGCTAGAGCTAAAGTTTTCGATTTCCAATTGCTAACGCGTAGTACAGGATGAACAAGTTCGATATTATTTTTTCCAAATGTTCCGTAACGTAGATGCCCCATTAAGAAATCACCAGCAAATTTTGCATTCTCTTTTGCCCATTCTGGATTATTTAAAAGTTCTTCGTTCCCATTTGACGCATCATGTAGAGATTTGAAAATTGTCGAAAAACAATCAATTATTGGAGTCGATTCTACAGATCTTGCTCGATGGATGTATTTCAAACCTGGCTTGGTATCCAATTTTAAACTAAGCACCCCTGCGCCATCCTGACCTCTATTGTGTTGTTTTTCCATTAACAGGTATAGCTTATTAATGCCGTATTTCCACGTTCCATATTTCTCTTGGTAATACGATAAAGGTTTTAATAATCGTAAAAAGGCTATGCCGCACTCGTGTTTAATTTGATCGCTCATTTTGTAACTTGCTTATAATTAAATATCTGTCTGTATATTGAAAATAGACTACAAAGCTAAGTTTTTTTTGTAGACGAAAACCAATTTTTATTTAAAATTTGATGTAATATAACTTTTATATGATATATATGCGAAACGAACGATTTATCAATAGAAATTATAATTCCCCAAAAATAAATCGTAAATATATTTGTGATTTTATGGGAAATATTTTGGAGGATGTTTGTGTTTATTGTACATTTGAAGCAAATAATTTTAATTTAATTTTTAATAACAATGAGTACGAATAGCGAATAGATATGAAAAAAAATATAATTTGGAGTTATATCGTTATATTAATACTTGTTGCACTTAATTTTTGGGGAGACCATCGAAGAGAGCGTCAAATGCGCAAAGAAATAGCGTATGAAAAAGCAATAGAGGAATTTAAGAAAAACCTTTGGACAGAAGATAATAAAAATCCTGTGGACAGTATAGATCACCGTAAAGATACTATACGTTTCTACAAAGAGGGGAAATTTCTTGGTTCTACAATTGTAACAACTAAAACGAAAATGGGAAAACACTAAAATAAAAGAGAAACAGAAGTTTCTCTTTTATTTTTATCAGTTAAAAAATTTTTAAGTCTAATTAAAATATATAGTATAAAAAATAATACATTTGCCGTCTAAAATTTAAAAAGTAATTTATATGAAAAAAATATTAATAGCAACAGAGAAACCATTTGCAGCAGCAGCGGTTGGCGCGATGAAAGAAATAGCGTCTAGCAGTAACTACGAAGTTGTGATGTTGGAAAAATACACAGAAAAATCGCAATTATTAGAAGCGGTAGCTAATGTAGATGCAATGATTATTAGAAGCGATAGTGCTGACAAAGAAGTTTTAGATGCAGCAAAAAATCTTAAAATAGTAGTAAGAGCAGGTGCAGGTTTTGACAATATCGATTTGGCAGCAGCTACGGCAAACGAGGTTGTAGCAATGAATACACCAGGTCAAAATTCAAATGCAGTGGCAGAGCTTGTATTTGGAATGATGCTTCTAATTGCACGTAATAGCTATGACGGAAAAGCAGGAACAGAGTTAAGAGGAAAATCTATAGGGATTCATGCTTACGGAAATATTGGACGTTATGTTGCAGCAATTGCAAAAGGTTTTGATATGACAGTTTATGCATTCGATCCATTTGTAGATAAAGCAGCAATAGAAGCTGATGGTGTTATTGCAGTAGATACAGTTGAAGAACTTTATACAAAATCTCAATACGTGTCGTTACACATGCCAGCAACTGAGAAAACAAAAAAATCTATCAATAAAAGCTTACTTTCTTTAATGCCAAAAGGTGCAGTTTTAGTAAATACAGCTCGTAAAGAGGTAATTAACGAAGACGAACTAATGGCTATAATGGCAGAAAGAACAGATTTTAGGTATGTTTCTGATATCGCACCTGCATCATCACATGTTTTTGAAGATAAATTTCAAGGAAGATTTTTCTTTACTCCTAAGAAAATTGGAGCACAAACTGCAGAAGCTAACAACAATGCTGGTATAGCTGCGGTTAATCAAATAATAAATTTCTTCGAAAAAGGAGATATTAAATTTAAAGTAAACTAGAAATATAAAATAATTGCGTAGCTTGTTGATTAGGTATAATTAACAAGCTATTTTATTTAACAATAAGTAATATAAAGACTATGAATAATTTCGTTTTTCAAAATCCAACAAAAATTCTTTTTGGAAAATCTCAAATTGAAAATATTTCAAAAGAATTAAATAATTTTAATAAGATACTAATAACATTTGGAGGTGGTAGCGTAAAAGCTAATGGAGTTTACGATCGAGTAATGGCGCAATTAAAAGGAAAAGAGTGTCACGAATTTTGGGGAATAGAGCCAAACCCAAGTGTAGAAACCCTTAGAGAAGCAATCGCATTAGGAAAAGAAGAAGGAGTAGACTTTGTTTTAGCAGTCGGAGGCGGAAGTGTTGCTGATGGTAGTAAACTAGTTGCTGCTGGAATAAAATATTCTGGAGATGCATGGGAACTTGTGAAAAAAGGAGCGCATGCCGATAATCTAATCCCTCTTGGTGTTGTAATAACTCTTCCAGCTACTGGGTCGGAAATGAATTCTGGAGCAGTAATTTCGAATAAAGAAACTTCAGAGAAATTTCCATTCTACTCTCAAAATCCATGTTTTTCTGTTTTAGAGCCAGAAACAACTTTTACATTGCCAAAATATCAAGTGGCTTGTGGTATTGCAGATACTTTTGTTCATACAACTGAGCAATACTTAAATGTAGCCGAAGAATCTCCTCTTATGGATAGATGGTCGGAAGGTATTTTACATACTTTAGTAGAAATAGCACAAGATTGTTTAGAAAAAGAAAACGATTACGAATCGAGAGCTAATTTTATGTTATGTGCGACAATGGCCTTAAATGGTTTTACTTCAATGGGAGTTACTTCTGACTGGGCAACTCACATGATTGGTCACGAAATAACTGCTTTATGCGGAATTACACATGGTCATACCTTAACTATAGTAATGCCCGGTTTGTTGAGAACTTTTAGAAGCCAAAAAGAAGCAAAAATCTTACAATTAGGAGAAAGAGTTTTTGGAATAAATAGTGGTTCGAATGCAGAAAAAGTAGATGCAACAATAGAAGCAATAGAAAGTTTCTTTAATTCTCTAGGATTAAAAACAAACTTGTCGGAAAATAATATTGATCAAACCGTTGTAGCTGAAATTAAACGTAGATTTAATGAACGTGGTGTGAAATTAGGCGAAGCTAAAAATATAGATGGCGATATGGCTGAAAAAATATTTGCTAACTGCAAAAAATAACAATAAACTAAATGTTTGATAAATAGCTCAAAGTATTTGCTTTGAGCTATTTTTTTGATAAAAATTCAAGAAACTTTCGAATATTTTCTTCTTTTTGATTATTAGCAGGATTGTATAGTGATACGCCTTTTAGTTTATCTGGAAGGTAATCTTGTTTTACAAAATTAGAAGGATAATCGTGTGGGTATTTGTAGTTTACTCCATAATCTAAGTTTTTCATCAATTTTGTAGGGGCATTTCTAAGATGAAGCGGAACGGCTAAATCTCCTGTTTCTTTAACAAGAGCCATAGCTTTATCAATTGCAAGATAAGCCGAATTGCTTTTAGGGCTCGAAGCCAAATATATTACTGTCTCGGAGAGAATGATTCTAGCTTCAGGCATTCCAATTTTACTCACAGCATCAAAGCAAGCATTTGCAATCAAAAGAGCATTCGGATTTGCAAGTCCAATATCTTCCGATGCCAAAATTATCATTCTTCGTGCAATAAACTTAATGTCTTCTCCACCAGTAAGCATTCTAGCAAGCCAATAGACCGCAGCATCAACATTACTTCCCCTGACAGATTTGATAAAAGCAGAAATAACATCATAATGTTGTTCCCCAGATTTATCATAAATCGCCATATTTTCCTGCAAACGATCTACGGCAAGTTTATTAGTAATAATGATATCTTCATTTTGAGAAGAGTTACATATTAGCTCTAAAATATTATATAGCTTTCTAGCATCACCACCCGAAAATCGATATATAGCATCTGTTTCTACGATAGAAATATTCTTTTCTTTAAGAATCGCGTCACTCTCAATTGCCCTAGCAATTAACTTATCAATGTGCTTTTCTTCAAGGTGTTTAAGGACATAAACTTGACATCTTGACAATAAAGGCGTGATAACTTCAAAAGATGGGTTTTCTGTTGTAGCTCCAATTAGTGTAATTGTTCCGTCTTCGACAGCAGCAAGAAGTGAATCTTGTTGCGATTTACTAAATCTGTGTATCTCATCAATAAATAAAATAGGAGTGGATTTTGTAAATAGATTATTTTTTTTAGCACGCTGAATAATTTCTCGAACATCTTTTACACCGCTACTTGTTGCACTAAGAGTATGAAATTCTTTATTCGAAATATTTGAAATAATATTAACGAGAGTCGTTTTTCCTACACCCGGAGGACCCCATAATATCATTGATGGAACATAGCCAGACTCAATAGTTTTACGAAGTGGTGAGTCTTCTGATACGAGGTGTTCTTGTCCAATATATTCCGAAAAATTTTGCGGGCGTAATCGCTCTGCTAAAGGTTTATTATTTATGCTCATTATGGCTGCAAATTTATAAAAAACAAGAAATTTTGGAAAATCTTTTTACTTATCTACAATCGTCTATGTAAAAATAATTTTGTGTGTTTATATCTATTTTGTATGAATTGCTTAGTTTTGTAAAATATATGTTAAAGTTTAGATTAAAAAGAGCCCTCAATATTTTGCTTTTGATTATTATCAAAAACATTGTATTGTTATTAATTTTAATTTATTCTCCAACTGTACAAAGTTTTGTGACAAAGCAAATTGTCTCTTTTGTTTCGAGTGCCTATGATATTGAACTCGAAATAGGAGGTTTTCATATCGATCTTCCAAATGAAATAGTATTGTCGGATGTTAAGATATTCGATTCATTTGGCAATGCGTTGATTTCGACTAAAGAGATTAGTACAGATTTTACAAATATTAGACTGCTTGATAAACAGATAAATTTTGAACAAATTTCAATACTAGATCCATTGATTGATGTGTTTGTCGACTCAAGTGGAAATACAAATTATAATTTCATTTTGGATAAATTTAAGTCTACAGATACAACTTCTACGAGTAATGAATTTAGACTTGCATGTGACGATTTTCAGATATTAAATGCTCGTTTTAAATATAAAAATATCTCTGGGTTTGACAGTTCTGTAGACACAACAATTTTTAACCCAAATGATATAAATATAAAAAACATTTCTCTGAAAATAAATGGGATTTTGTATGAAGGTGATAC
>CAYJBL010000014.1:15670-17809 GCA_964368115.1 uncultured Bacteroidales bacterium | reverse complement strand
TTTCTTAAAATTTTAAACTTAAACCTACATCAAAGCCTCTTTGATAATATGGTTTAACTTGCATTCCTAAAATTTTACCAAAAGAAAAAACCCATTTATATTCAAATCTAATTGCAACATTTCCAAATAAATAAACAGCTGTTCCTAATCCGACATCTGTATGACAAAGTTTAGAATTATCTGTTTTTTCATAACTACTGCCATCTTCTATATTATGAATATGTAAACCTTTATCTGCTCTTATTTGCAAGCCTGTTTGATTAAAAACATAAGCATCGAATCTAAAAAATTTATTATCTGTTTTTACTAAAAAAGGAAGTATGTGAAACCTGTTTTGGATTCCAGCAAAATGTTCACTATGAAAATACGGTGGATTCACATAATTATAATATAAGCCAGACTCTAAAAATTTTGCTACGCCATAATTAGCCGAAAATGAAATACCTCTACAATTTTTTGTAAATCTCGAATTTTGCATTTGCGTATACGAACCATCAAAAGTTAACCTATTTTTTATATACGTCGATTGCTGTGCATTTGCAAAAAAAGAGGTAAACGCAAGGATGAGAACTATTAGCAAAAATTTTCGTTTCATAAGCTATTTTTTACAAAGTAAATATATTTTTTTATATTCCAAAAATTTGGTCCAAAGAGACGCAAAATATAAGTAAGGAATCTTAAGATAAATTTGTTTATAACAATATTTAACAACAGATATTTTTATCTCTAGTAAATATTATTTTTGTTTTTTTAATGTGTAAAACAATTTCAGACATATGTTAAAGAAACTATCATTGATTGGATTATCTTTCTTATTATCAATATCTTTATTCTCTCAAGAATATATCCAAGATACAGCATTTTACAAAAATGGAGAAATAAAAGAATGCGGGACTCTTTATCTCGGTCAAAAATTCGGATTATGGAAATATTACAGCCCCAACGGAAAAATAATGTCAGAAGTAGAACACTACAAAGACATGCTACACGGCGAAAATATTATTTATTTTCCGAATGGAAAAGTTCGAGAAAAATACAACTACTGGGCTAACGAGCGACACGGAGAATGTTTTGAGTATGACAACAAGGGAGCTCTACTTCTCAAAGGTTTTTACCATAGTAATTCCAAAGATAGCACTTGGTTTTCTTACTACGACAACTCACAACTTATGTCAGAACTTATTTACGACAAAGGAGTGCTTATACAAATAAAAAGCTTCTTTTCTGCTCAAGGAGACCAACTTGTAACAGATGGAGAAGGAGAAATGAAAAACTATTATCCTAATTTAAAGCCAAAATCTGAAGGCATGATAAGCAAAGGATTAGAGCATGGCGATTGGATTTATTATTTCGATAATGGCAGTAAACAATCTGAAGGAAGCTACAAGTATGGAAAACATATTGGTAAATGGACAGAATGGTATGAAGATGGAAATAAAAAAACAGAAATTAACTACGAAAATGGAATAAGTACATATTGGACCAACAGTGGCTCAAAAGAGATGGAAGGGAAAATGCTTAACAGTGTTCGCGAAGGCACTTGGACATTTTGGTATTCAAACGATTCGATTCACTCTATTAACAACTATAAGGCAGGCGAAAGGCATGGATTGCAACAAAAGTTCTACGAAAATGGGAAATTACAATCAGAACTTAACTACGACAATGGTAAGAAAAACGGAAAAGCTCAATTTTGGTTTGAAGATGGAAAAAAAGATATAGAAGGTAATTTTGTTAACGACCTACAAGATGGCCTATGGACCTATTGGCGAACAGATGGCACAAAAGGAAACGAGGGAAACTATGTAAAAGGAAAAATGGATGGAACTTGGACTTTTTGGTATTCAAACAAACAAATTTGGAAAAAAGTAGACTATACAAATGGGATAAAAGATGGGCAATGGAACGTCTATTTCGAAAATGGGAAACCATACCGCACAGGTACATTCGAGAATGATCATGAAGTTGGAGAATGGATTGAATATTTTGAAAATGGGAATATGGCAATGAAAGGAAGTTTTGACTTAGGAATACTTGTTGGAACATGGTATACTTGGCATGAGAATGGAACAAAAAAATCTGAAATAGACTACACAAATGGCTTACATAGTGGAAAAAACAATTTTTGGTTCCCAAATG
>CAYJBL010000014.1:12676-15660 GCA_964368115.1 uncultured Bacteroidales bacterium | reverse complement strand
AAGAAACATATAAAATTATTGAAGTAGAAGCTAAAGACGATTATAGCATAAAAAGTAGAACAACTTCTGTTTTAAATGGAAAATATGCAATCTACAATATTCGAGAAATCCCAACAATTGCAGGAAATTATAAAGAAGGAAAAAGAGATGGAAAGTGGGCATATAAAAACAATAATGGAGATATTTTACGAGTAGAATACTACAAAAATGATAAACCAGATGGCAAATGGATAACCTACTATGAATTTGGGCCAATAGAGTCCGAGATTAACTATAAAGACGGGGCCAAAGAAGGTAAACTTACACGTTGGGATACCAAAGGAAATATAGAATTTCAAGCAATATATAGAGCAAATAGACAAGTGGAAATTCTAAAAGATTCTAATCCTAATCTACCTAATAACAATTTCCCTAGATAAAAATTTACAAATAATAAAACATTAAATAATGATACAAGAAGATCTATTCAAAAAAATTATTGCACATTCAAAAGAATATGGATTTATTTTTCAATCGTCTGAGCTTTACGACGGACTAAGTGCCGTTTACGATTACGGTCAAAATGGTGTAGAATTAAAAAATAATATAAAAGAATATTGGTGGAAATCGATGACTCAATTAAACGAAGAAGTTGTTGGCATAGACACTGCAATATTCATGCACCCAACAGTTTGGAAAGCCTCTGGACACGTTGACGCATTTAACGATCCATTAATTGATAATAAGGACTCTAAAAAAAGATATAGAGCCGACGTGCTAATCGAAGACCATGTCGAGAAAATTAACGATAAAATTGCAAAAGAGGTAAAAAAAGCACAAAAACGTTTTGGTGAGCAATTTGATGAAGAGCAGTTTTTAGCGACAAACCAGCGTGTATTGGATTATAAACAAAAGCAAAAAGACATCATGGCTGAATTTGTTTCGGCTATGGAATCTGGCGACCTTGAACGCGTTAGACAACTAATAATTGATCTTGAAATTACTTGCCCTATTTCTGGTAGCCGCAACTGGACAGAAGTTCGTCAATTTAACCTAATGTTTGATACAAAACTTGGCTCTGTAAGCGAAGACGCAAATACAATATATCTACGCCCAGAAACTGCACAAGGGATTTTTGTAAATTATCTTAATGTACAAAAAACTGGCAGAATGAAACTTCCTTTTGGAATTGCTCAAATTGGGAAAGCATTCAGAAATGAAATTGTTGCTCGCCAATTTATTTTCCGTATGCGTGAATTCGAACAAATGGAAATGCAATACTTCGTTAAACCTGGTGAAGATTTAAAATATTTTGAAACATGGAAAGAACGTCGCCTAAAATGGCATACTGCATTAGGAATAAATCCACAAAAATATCGCTGGCACGAACACGATAAATTGGCTCACTACGCAAATGCTGCATACGACATCGAATTTGAATTCCCATTTGGATTTAAAGAACTTGAAGGTATACATTCTCGCACAGACTTTGATTTGTCACAACATGAGAAATTTTCAGGTAAAAAAATCAAATTTTTCGATAACGATACAAACGAAAGCTATGTCCCATACGTTGTTGAAACTTCTATTGGTTTAGATAGAACCTTCTTAGCAATACTTTCTTCGTCGTACATTGAGGAAAAAATTGGAGATGAAAGCAGAATTGTTCTTAATATTCCAGCACCACTTGCACCTGTAAAAGCAGCTATCTTACCTCTGGTAAAAAAAGACGGACTTCCTGAACTTGCACGCGAAATTATGGATACGCTTAAACTAGATGTTAACTGCCAGTACGAAGAAAAAGACTCTATCGGAAAAAGATATAGAAGGCAAGATGCTATTGGAACACCTTTCTGCATAACTGTGGATCATCAAAGTGTTACCGATAGAACCGTAACATTAAGATACCGCGATACTATGCAACAAGAAAGAGTTGCTATAGAAAAAGTAGCTAGCATTGTAAAAGAAAAAACCGACATGACAAACTTGCTAAAAAAACTTTTATAAAAATTTTTAGCAAATATTTTTACTTCTAAAATGGGTAATCAAAATAAACCTATCCTAACTTATTTCCTTTTAATAATGGCGATGCTCTTCTGGGGCTCGTCATTTGTTTGGGGAAAAATAGCTTTAGACTATTATTCGGCAAATACAATAATATTTCTACGATTAATTATCTCTATTTCACTACTATTACCTATATTACTTCTAACAAAAAAATTTAGTGTTCCTAAAAAAAGGCATTTTTCAAAATTCTTATTATTAGCCCTTTTTCAACCCTTTTTATATTTTCTAGGAGAAACCAATGCTCTGTCGCATTTGTCGGCCTCTATGACGTCCGTATTTGTTGGTGCAATTCCTTTGTTAACCCCTTTTGCTGCATATTTATTTCTTAAGGAAAAAATTAGAGCGATAAACCTTATTGGTATTACTATTTCTGTACTCGGAATACTTATCCTCGTCCTAAATAAAAATATGAGTCTAGAGGTAGCTCCAATTGGTTTAGCATTAATTGCTCTTGTAATTTTATCTGCAAATGGCTACAGTATTATTCTAAAAAAAATACCTGCCGAATATTCGCTTTTAAATCTCCTATTTTGGCAAAATTTCCTAGGAGCAATATATTTCCTCCCAATTGTAATATTCACTTCAGGAAACGACCTAAATATAGGTTTTCAAAGCAACGGAATAATATCAATTATTGTATTAGGAATATTTTGTTCTACTCTCGCATTTTGGTTTTATTCTTATGCTTTAAGGCACATGGCAATTTCTCGCGCAACGGTGTTTACTAACACTGTTCCCCTTTTTGCTATTATTATTGCTGTATTTACAATTAACGAAAGCGTAGATGCAAAAAAACTCATCGGAATGCTAATTGTCATTAGTGGTGTTGTTATCTCTCAATTGAAATTTCGTAATCGAAAAAAATAATACCCTGAACACTTGATATTCGTTCTAATAACAAAAAAACGGAGTGAAACTCATTCGCCTCACTCCGCAAT
>CAYJBL010000014.1:0-12666 GCA_964368115.1 uncultured Bacteroidales bacterium | reverse complement strand
ACTTGTCCTTTAACATTTACTATTTTTACTTCCATACTTACATTAAGTTCTTCTGGTATAGACAACTCTGTGTAATCGTTTGCTGGATTTGGAAAAAAATTCCCTATCGAAGTTAAATTATCTTTAGTAACTTCTTCTATTCCAACATCATCAACAGAGTAAATTGTTTGATAAAATCCTTCTGGAGCTGTCATTGGTTTTGTGATTGTTTTTCCATTATTCGAAGTTGCACTAATGTAGTATTCTAAGGTATCATTTTCTGTTGCTGGGAGATTTAAATCTACGGTGTACATATTGTCTGATTGATCAACTAATTCTGCTGTATTCCAATTTTCTTCTCCTACATTTCTGTAATATATTGTTGCACTTTCAATTCCACTTCTATTTTGAATAATAGCTCTATAAGTTGGTAAAGTTGGAGTGTTTGATTGGCGTATAGGGTCGTGATAAATTCGTATAGGATTTTCGGCAGGTATTTGCTTTGTAATACAATGAATTGCACCTCCATATCCATCAAAATTTCTAACATCAATTTCTTCTAACACATAACCAGGATAAGCTTCTTTTAAAATTTCGATTGCTTCTAAATTTCCTTGAATATCGCCACCAGCATTACCGCTAAGATTTTGGTCGTAAAAAACTGGCTGCATAATTGCCCCATTTACAAATGTGTGATTAGAATACGATCGTGTATAGTTGTTATTATATTCTATTTGGGAAGTATACCAACTTCCATCATCTTTAGCTGGTAACGGGATTCTAGTATTATGATAGTATGAATCAAAAATAGTTTTGCGATTTGTCAGAGAATCCATATTTTGCTCCACTCTTTGAGGATCGGATAAATGCACCATAGCGTCGGGGTGTTTTGTCGAAACAAAACCGTTTTCGTCCCACATATCTGTATAGAGATCAATATGACCTGTACCGCCATCATAATTTAAAGCAGGAAGAACAATACAATTTGATAGATTCATTAAATGGGTCAAAGAATCTTGTACCTGTTCCTCAGATAGAGGAGTTTTTGTTAGGTATGAATAGCCATAAGGACTTGATGGGGCTAAAACATACGGACCGTAAGTATCTCCGTTTGAGCCATAAATAGCACTTGTCGTAAATAATGAACCTACACCGTCTACTAAAATATTTCCACCTTCTAATTCGATAGTATTGGTAAATGTTTTATATCCTGCCTGCTCTCCTATTCGTTTTGCAATTTGATCGTCGAGAGGGCGTCCGCCGTAGTACTCAAAATCCATAAATCCGATACTGTCTTGTTCACTATAATAAAATGCAACAGGTCCGCAGTCTCTATACCAAAACGAGTTCCCTGGATTGATAAAAAATCGGTAGTTGGTTAAGGGAGTTCCCGAACTTGCCATATAATTTTTAATAATTGTTGTATCTGCTGCATTCCAAACGTTTATCCACACTTGGGCGTGTTGTTGTATTCCGTTAGCAAGTTTTTGAAATATTTTTGCATACGAACTATTTATGTCTACGTAGCATTCTACATCAACCAAACTATTACCACCAGAGTAAGGAAGCCCTAAGCCATCGAATAATTGCTCGGCATACGTTCCTCCATTTACAGTAAAACAATCATATATCCACGTCATTAAAATTGCTTGCACTTCGTCCGACTCCATAGGATAAATCATATTTTCTGGAATTTCAAGAGGAGTTTTTACACCGTTTTTGGAAGAATTTATCGCATTTATTTTACTCAAATCGTGCTTTTTAGGAACTCTTGAGTGTATCAATTTACGATAATCAGAAATCTCTTTTTCTGTTAGTTGAGGTTTCGATTTTTGAGTTTCAACTTCTTGCGCTTGCACAGAAAACGTACAAAACGAGACCAATGCTAAAAAGTAAATTTTTATGTTTTTCATCTGTTATTTTTTTTCAAAGGTATTCATTTTTTATTTCAAAACAATATTAATTATCTTTTTCGGAACGATAATAGTTTTTACTATTTGTTTTCCGTCAATCCATTTTATAGAATTTTCGTGAGCCAATACTAAATTTTGTATTTCTTCTACTTTCATATCAATAGGCAATTCAAGCATAAATCTTGTTTTTCCATTAAAAGATACTGGATACGAAAAACTATTTTCGCGTGTATATTCTTCGATATATTCTGGCCAGCTTGCCGTAGTAATACTATCTGAATAGCCTAAATTTTGCCACAACTCTTCTGCAATATGCGGAGCATACGCAGAAATCAATATACAAAGCGGTTCTAGTATTTTTCGTTTATTACATTTTGCCAAATCGTTTGTACATATCATAAACGTACTAACTCCCGTATTAAGAGAAAATCTTTCTATATCATCTGATATTTTTTTGATTGTATTGTGTAGGATTTTTAATTCTTCTTTTGTTGGCTCTTCGTTAGATACCTCAAATTCATTATTTTCGTTGTGATATAATCTCCAGAATTTTTTCAAAAATCTAAACACACCTTCTATTCCATTTGTATCCCATGGTTTTGCTTGTTCTATTGGGCCTAAAAACATTTCGTACATTCTCAAGGTATCTGCCCCATACTTTTCTACCAAATCATCTGGGTTTTGAACGTTGTGCATTGATTTACTCATTTTTTCAACCTCCCAACCGCAACGATATTCATTATCCGAATTAAAAATAAATTCGGCATCCTTAAATTCTGGTTGCCACAATCTAAATTTCTCTATATCAAGAATATCATTATCAACAATATTTATATCAACATGGATTTTTTGTGTTTCATATTCATTAATTTGTTCAAATGTCACAAATTTATTTGTTCCAATAATTCTATACACAAAATTAGAGCGTCCTTGGATCATTCCTTGATTTATCATCTTTTCGAAAGGCTCGTTTTTTACAGCGACTCCAATATCGAAAAGGAATTTATTCCAAAAACGAGCATATATCAAATGTCCTGTAGCATGCTCTCTACCTCCAATATATAAATCCACGTTTTGCCAATACCCAATTGATTCTTTAGATACTAATTCATTTTCATTATTTGGATCCATATATCTTAGGAAATAAGCCGATGATCCGGCAAATCCAGGCATGGTAGATGCCTCAAGAGGAAAACCATTCTCATTTTTCCAATTTGTAGCTCTTGCTAATGGAGGTTCGCCATCTTCGGTAGGTAAATATTTATCTACTTGCGGCAACTCTATTGGAAGCAAGTTTACATCCATAACACGAGGTATTCCATTTTCAAAATAAATAGGAAATGGTTCTCCCCAATATCTTTGTCTACTAAAAATAGCATCACGAAGTCGGAAATTTATTTTTTTCTCCCCTCTTCCTTGCTCTACTAATTTATCAATTACCGTTTCTATCGCTTGACTAATTTCTAAACCGTTGATAAATTGTGAATTTATCAAGATCCCTTCTTTTGAATCGTACGATTCTGTCCAATCATCTATTGGCAGAGTGGTTTCGTTTGGTTTTGAAACTACTTGAAGTATTGGCAAATCGAAATGGCGAGCAAAAGTAAAATCGCGCGAATCGTGTGCAGGAACCGCCATAATTGCTCCTGTTCCGTAACCAATAAGCACATATTCTGCAACATAAATTGGAATTTCTTCGTTTGTAAATGGATTTATTGCATAAGCTCCTATAAATTGTCCACTTACTTTTTTCTCAGACATTCTTTCTACATCTGAGCGATTTTTTGCCCATTTTATATATTCTTCTACCTCTCCCCTTAAGTCATCGCTTGTTAATTCTGAAACAAATTCATGCTCTGGCGCAACTACCATAAAAGTAGCTCCAAAAATAGTATCAGGACGAGTTGTGAATATTTCTAATTGTTTATCAGAGCCTTTAATATCAAAAAACACTGTAGCCCCTACACTTCTGCCAATCCAATTTGTTTGAATATCTTTTACTGGCTCTGGCCAATCTATATTTTTTAAATCATCTAATAACCTTTGTGCATAAGCGGTAATACGTAACGACCACTGTTGCATTTTCTTTCGCTCTACTGGGTAACCTCCTCTAACTGAAAGACCATCTACAACCTCATCGTTTGCTAAAACTGTGCCCAATTTTGGACACCAATTCACATTTGTATCCGATAGAAACAACAATCTATAGCACATTAGTATTTCGTTTTGCTCTGCTTCTGACATGCTTTTCCACTCTGCTGCAGAAAATTCTTCATGCTTCGAACATGCTGCATTTATCTGTTCTGAACCATTATTTTCAAACGCCAACACTAGATTTGATATTGGTTGTGCTGAATTCTTATCAATGCAATAATAATGTTCGAAAAGCTGAATTACTGTCCATTGAGTCCACTTATAATATTTTGTGTCACTTGTTCTTATTTCTCGGCTCCAATCAAAAGAAAAACCTATATTGTCGAGTTGTTCTCTATATTTTGCAATATTTTTTTCTGTTGTTATTGCTGGATGCGTGCCTGTTTGAATTGCATATTGCTCTGCTGGCAAACCAAATGCATCATAACCCATTGGGTGTAATACATTAAATCCATTTAATCTTTTATATCTCGAATAAATATCTGATGCAATATATCCAAGCGGATGACCAACATGTAATCCTGCTCCTGACGGATATGGAAACATATCTAGCACATAATATTTTGGCTTATTTTTATCAATTTCTACCTTATAGGTATTATTTTCTTTCCAGTACTTTTGCCACTTTTTCTCTATTTCGCTGAAGTTATATTCCATAAACTTTTTTTTTGCGAAAATAGAAAAATTTGAGTAATAGTACAACTAGCAAAAAGGATGTTATAAACTATATTATCAAACTATAAAAACTTTACAGTACAAAATCTTAGCCTTTTATTTTTTTGATAATTTGCTATTTCCAAATATTCTTCTGTAAAAAAGAATCATAATAAACATAGAAATTGTAATTGCAGAATCGGCAACATTAAAAATTGGGCGAAAAAATTGAAATGGCTCTCCACCAACAAATGGAAACCATTCTGGAAATTGAGAATTTATTATTGGGCAATAAAACATATCTACCACATGTCCGTGTAAAAATTTAGCATATCCTCCACTTTCAGGTAAAAAGCTTGCAACCTGTCCATAACTACTATCGAATAACACACCATAAAAAGCAGAGTCGATCATATTTCCTGCTGCTCCTGCGATAATAAGAGAAATACAAACTATAAATAACGTATCTTCATTTCGCTTAATACTTCGATATAAGATATACGAAAATCCACCTATTGCTATTATTCGGAAAATACTTAGTGCTAGTTTTCCCCAGTCGCCGCCAAATTTCATTCCAAATGCCATTCCTGGATTTTCTACAAAATATAGCATGATCTTATCTCCAAATATTGGAATAAATTCGCCTATTGCCAAATTTGTTTTTATCCATATTTTCAAAATTTGGTCTAATAACAATAATCCAAAAATTATTGCAAGTGATATTTTTGTTTTCTTTTTCATCTTCTATTATTTATAGTTTATAAACTTATCAAAATTTCCTCTACTCTTGCTTCTGAAATAGATAAATTCTCTGCTATTTGTTTTTGAGTTAAGCCCATTTCTGAAAATGCTTTCACTGCTGAAAATATAACTTTATCTTTCTGTTCGATATCTTTATCTTTTTGTTCGATTGCTATATCTTTTTGCTCAATAGCTATATCTTTTTGTTTGATAGTTATATCTTTCTGTTTGATAGTTATATCTTTCTGTTTGATAGTTATATCTTTCTGCTCGATAGTTTTGTCTTTTAATTCAATAGTTTTATTACGCAGTTCAATAGTTTTATCTTTTTCTATTATAGTAACGTCGCGTGCTTCTATTTCCATAAGAATCTCGTCTTCGATATCCATATCTTTTCGGATTTCCGGACTTGCTGCTGCCATTGTTAAACGATGGAAAAGTGTTTTAACAGCCGCATCTTCCTCTAATTCAATATCATCAAGCTCAAATTCCAAAACATGGCCATCATCTACTTGATTTCGTTGATCGAAAAAGCGCAATAGTTTTTCTAAGCGATTACGATTTTTCACAGGCAAACATGGTATTTGCACTACAATACTGTCATGGGTTAAACTTTCAATAAAACTATCTCGCCCATGCAATTCATTATCGTCATAGTCAAGATAAGAACGACGAACATAAATCACTGGCTCCTTTACATCAATTAAAGTATGCCCTAAAATATAAATCGAAACAATTGGAATCCCAGCATTTCCATAACTTGTTCTTGAGTCTTCTACAATATTTTCTTTATTCAAATATTGCAATCCTAAATATTTACGAAAACGTAAAATTTCTGTCTTCACCCAGCTTTTCTGAATTTCTATTATTATGTGCTGTTCTGTTCCATCTGCATTCCTAACTAAAGCAGAAAAATCTATACGATACATAGAAATTTTTCTTTCTTCACTCGATGCAAACTCTCGATTACGCATTTTTACACTTATTATCTCTTTCTTTAATAAAGCTGATAATAAATATTTTGCTACAGTTTCATCTTCCATTAGAAATTTAAAACATGCATCATAAATTGGATTGGCTACATAGGCTTTCATTCGTAATGCGATAATTTAATTCAGCAAAATTAAAATTTTCTAATCAAATCCCCACACTATTGCATGATTTTCAAGATTAGAATATTCGAGATTATAGTTTTCTATTTTTTCGTTAGATAATCTGCATTTAATTCTATTATTATCTATTGTTTCAATTCTTATATTTTCTATAAAATCAGCATCTACAGCATTGCTAAGCTTTATGATACATTCTTTTGCCGACCACATTGTTGTAAGTAAACAGATGTCATTGTTAGCCATTTCTAATTCAGATTGACTAAAAACGCGATTTGCAACTTTTTGAATTCTTGCGCCAAAATGCTCTATATCTATTCCGCATTTTCTTTCGGGATGCCATAAAATACAAGCAAAATTTTGTGTGTGAGAAATACTTATATTCCCTTTATTTGCAAATGGTTTCCTATCTTTATACGTGATGCTAATATTCGGAAGTAAATGATTTACTAATGCCCTAACTGCAAGGATTTCTAATTTTCTTTTTTCTGTATTCACAGATTTTAACAAATCTTTATCATACTCATTTAAAGAGCAATACTTTTCTAATTCTCCAGAAGTTTCTTGTATTTTCCAAATTCCTAAAATCGACGATGCTATAGTTTGCGGCGAATTAATTATTGGCATATTATTTCCACTCAAAAGTTTCGATAAAATGAAGAATATCTTCACGAATAAACTCTAAAACAGGAGCTATAGAATCTTTATTTGGTCGAACATTAAAATATAGAGAGCCACGAAGAAAATGGTCTGTACTATCTGTTAGAAAAAACTGTATCGAAGAGGCTGTATTTCCCTTTAAATCATATAACATTCCGTAAACATCTATACTATCGTTTTCCCAACGCGTTTCCTCTATTGCATCTGCTTTTACTGTATGTTTATATACAAATTCTCGCGAATCTTCAAGGTGTTTGTTTAAGTCGTTGTCTACCGATTTGTACGTCAAATATATCATTGCTTGATTTTGAGGAAAAAATATATCCATCCAACAATCATTATTTTCGTTTTTTACAATGAATGAATACACTGGTATTTCAAACTTAAACGGACAATCTTCGTTATATTTTTTGTATTCTTTCTTTGGCGTATCAATTCTAAAATACCCTTTTGGACGAGGTGTTGTATTGTTATTTGTACAAGAACAAATCAGAAACATGCCTATTAACAGGAAACAAATAATTAAATTTTTACTCATTTTTATTCTGAATATTATTTATTTGGTCTTCATTTAGAATTAGCTTTATTCTTCTTATCCGCCTATCATCTGCAGCTGAAATAATAAAACTATAATCTTCTATAGTTATCTCATCAAATATTACTGGAATTTCTCCATTTACTTCGAGAATAAGACCTGCTAAAGAATCTGCATCCCCTTTATGTTCCAGAAAAATAGAGTAATCTACATTTATTATTTTACAAAAATCTACGATATTAATTTTTGCATCAAACTCGTAGGTATTTTTATTTAATTTTTTGTAAAGTTTCTCTTCATCATCAGATTCATCTTGAATTTCACCAACTACTTCTTCGATAATATCTTCTAGTGTTACTAAGCCTGATGCTCCTCCATATTCGTCGACAACTACTGCAAGATGTAATTTTTTTCTCTTAAAATCTGCCAACAATTCCATTATTTTTTTTGTCTCCGGAACAATAAAATGTGGTCGCAAAAGTTTTTGCCAGTTAAAATCTTCGGCACTATGCTTTGCAATATAAGGTAAAATATCTTTTGTGTAAAGAATCCCTTTTATATCGTCTAGATTCTCTACATAAACAGGTATTCGCGAAAAACCCGATTCTATTACTAGCTCTATTACCTCCGAAAATTTCGTATTATACTCTATCGCAAAAACATCTATTCGTGATGTAAGAATTTCTTTTACTTCTAAATTCGATGCACTTATTATACCCTCAAGCATTTCTTTATCGTCTTTCAAATCATCCGAAACACGCTCTATTGCCTGCGACAACTCTTCAATACTTATATCTTTCTTTCTTTGTTTCTTATTTGCTTTATTTACAATATCTGTCGTTTTTATCATTACTAAACTTAACGGATAAAGTATTTTTATTACTATATTCATCGCCACTGCCATTGTTTTTATATATTTCAACGACAATTTTCGAATAAATATCTTTGGCATTACATCCCCAAATAATAGAATAAAAATTATTGCTATTACATGTGTTATTACCATATACAAGACTTGATATTCGTTTCCCACGAAAAGGAAATACGCCAACAATGTGAGCAAAATGATTGCTGTCGTTACTATGATAATATTTACAATATGTATAGTTACAAGTAATTTGTTTGACTCATCGATTAATTTCAACGCCAAATTTGATCTTTTAGATTTTGACTGCTTTAAATTATCTTTATCAATCTGTGTTAAATTAAAATATGCTATTTCGTAACCAGAAATTAAAGATAATAATATCAGTAAAACGCTTACTATAGCTAATCCAATAGTTAAATTCTGTGCTATTGGTTCTATTGCGATAAGAATATCTGCAAATTTATAAGGCTCAGGGTCCAATGTTATAATTTTTTAATTAAAAAGGCAGGTCATCATTAATATCATCTGGCATTCCAAACGGGTCTTCTTCTGGAAGGCTTGCTGGCTGTGCTTTTGGCTCTGCATTATTTGCTGATGCTGCAAACGAATTCTCATATCTAGGTTCGGCATCTCCCGACACTGCTTTCTTCTCGAGTATTTTTACTTGGTCGGCAAGAACCTCTGTCGCGTATCTTGTTGTTCCGTCTTGGCCATCCCATTTTCTTGTTTGCAATCTACCTTCGATATAAACTAGCATTCCTTTATCTAAATAGTTCTCTGCAAATTTTGCCGTATGTCGCCATGCTACAATGTTGTGCCATTCTGTTGTTTCGCGCTTCTCTCCCTCGCGTGTTTTATACGATTCGCTTGTTGCAACCGAAAAATTTGCAACTGGAGTATCTGGTTTAATATAATTTACCTCTGGCTTCTTCCCTAATCTTCCGATTATCATCACTTTATTTAAATTCATCTCGCGAAATTATTTTTTACAAATGTACTATATTTCAAATATAATATCCAATTTTTTTAAACTAAAAAAAATAAGCCTTAGCAAACTAAAGCTTATTGTTATATATTGTAAACTAATTGTTATTTTTCTAAGTCGTATGTATAAACAGCTCCCTCTAATTCTCTAATTTTATCTCTAACCTCATTATTTGGATAGTACACATATGCTTCGACGCATACATACCTATTTCTTGATGCATCTTTTTTTGTATAACTCACAAACGGACCTCCCATAAAATCGCCTTCTACCTTCCACATGCCACGCAACACGGCCGTTTCTCTATTATTATGCTGAATAATATCAAGCTGAGGATAATCAAATTTTGTTTCTGTTGTCATATAAGAGCCTTCACGAGATCCTTCAACATATTTTTTCAGCATCTTGTTTCGTTCCGAAATTAAATATTCTTGCGCAAACAAACTCGAGTCTGTTATCGGGTATGTGTAAACAAGCAGCGCCATAGAATATTCTCTCATTTCTTTCGATATCCATGCAAAATCTTCGTGCATCATATCCAAATTGTAGCTCAATGGTATATTGATAGATATTCCGAAATTCTTACCTACTCTATCCGAAATATTTGTATCATAATGTTTTTTTAACATATTGACCCACCTGTTTCGATCGGCTGATAAAAATAAATCTACTAAAGCCTCACGCTGCTGACTTACTTTTCTCACAAAACTTGCCTGATCTGGAGCAACAATATTTACATATACTTGTTTTTCTGCATATTTACCTTCGATAATTTGAATTTCAACTCCTTCTGCTTTTGGGTCTATTTCCTGAAATATTACATTACGATGATATAAATTTTGTTCAATAAATTTATTCTTGGGTATTTGATGCAAATTAAAAATATATTCCTCAAATGGTATTCCTGGACAATAGCTATGGAAAATAGCTTTCAATGTATCGCCAGCTTCCGAATTCCATATATCGTTATTCATTACCACTAAAATCTCACCTGCGCTTCCATGTGCCACTGGCTTACTTTGATATGCACTGGTACACGAAAATAATGCGACTATCACGAAAGTGAAAAACACTCCTTTTATCGAATTTAATAAGTTTAATTTATTTGACATACAGACATTTATTTAAATATATAAGTTTTTCTTTTATCTCACTCGCAAATATATAAGTTTTTCTTTTAAATATTTTTTGTGAGATAAAATTTAATCTTCTTTTTTACCTCGAAGCTGAAACAAATTGAAACTTTCCCTTCTCAAAACTACCTTAGCTTACAATCAAAACTAAGGTAGTTTTGATATGTTATATATCTTTATGCTTTAAATTTACGATTACACCAATTTGATTTTCTGGCATCTCTTCTGGAGATACTCGGTTGATGCGAACCTCAAATATATTGCCATAACCTTGTTCACATAATTTAGAAATAGCATCATTCTCGCAACGTGGGACAAAACCAAGTTTATTCTCACCAAAATAGATAGCAACCGCCTTGGGGTCGTACTTGTTGTTTTCCTCACGCACTAAGCGCAATTTTGTTCCAATTTTTAATTCACAGAACACCACAGCACCGTCCCAATAAGTGAAGCCTGCGATGTTGAAATTTGCAAAATGTCTTCGTTTCATAATTTTAATTTTTGATTTATGGTACAAAAGTAGATTGAACTTGTGCAGCCTATCTGCATCCAACAATTCAAACTTTGTAGTTTTTATATTATTGAACTCATACTTTGAGCCAACTACATCTCCAAAAATTGCTCCTAACATTATTATCTTTATTAATCTTCGAAATAATTTTCCTTTAGGTCAGCGCAGCACTCTTTATCTTCAACTCTACCATACCATTTTTTTCTACTTTTACGTTCTTTTTCAAACATTTCATTTGTTCCCTCTATGCTGGTTTCAAAGTGCAATGTATTTGTTATTGAGATTGTCGCCGCAACTTTCTGAACATCTTGATTTGCTCCAATAAAAGTGAATACCCAGCCTTTTTCCTTAAGCTCGTCTATCATTTTTGCAATCATTGCCCCTGAATATTCTACTGATGAGTTTTCCTCTCCATCTGTAATAATGGTTATAAGTACTTTATGGTCTTGTTCCTGTGGCAAGGAGTAGCGAAATTTAGATAAAGTCGTTCCAATTGCATCATAAAGTGGAGTGCCTCCATTTGGGCAAAATGTTCTCTCACTTAACTTTTTAGCTTTATCGCATGACACTTTATCGTAAACATTTTTTACTTCAGAAGTATTAAATAATACAAGCGAAACAAAGTGTTGCTGAGATTTATAGAACTCTTTTTGAGCCTCTTTAATCATCTGAATTGTTTCATTATAACCACTTATGGCTTGACGCTTGATAAAATCCATTGAACCACTTTGGTCAATAATAATTACGTTGTAGATAGATGTTGTCATAACTTTTATTTTTTTAATTAACGAAACAAAAGTATTTCGACTGTGTGCATTCTATCTGCACAAATATTTTTTTGTAAATTGAAGAATTATATCACAATCTCAACTTCCTCACAAGTAGTTGAATTAATTGCGATTTTTGCCTTGGAGGTCGCTATCTCAGTGATGTTACCGTCTATTTGATCGATTCCTCTGTGGATTTTTATTTGCATAATTTATAACGATTTGAAATCAATCCATTTCACATCTATTCCGCTGATAACATTTTTGATATTCTCGATTCGCGTATCTCTATTTTTTATAGAGCGTGATGCAATTTCATTGTTATTATAGTTATTCACAACTATCAATCTTGCTGTTTTTCTTACTCTTTCAATCATTGGAATTTTATCGATTAGCCCCAACTTATGTTTTACCAGTAACAGTTTTTTGTAATACTCAAGTATCTCATCAGAGTAGTGATTAATAAAACTATCGTATTTCTCCATTTGCAAAACAACCTCCTCCACTTCAGAAGATCGGTTGAGCATTCTGTTGTCATTAACTCTCTTTACCTCTTCAAATATTATTTCATTATTCTCAATTTTAACCAAGTCTATTCGTCTATATATTTTATCAAAAGTTCTGTTATAAGCAAACTCTGAATCTACATACATTGCT
>CAYJBL010000013.1:17152-17923 GCA_964368115.1 uncultured Bacteroidales bacterium | reverse complement strand
AGGTCTGTTAATTCTTTTGGGTCTATTTTTCTTAATTCTTCTTCACTAATAATATCTGTAAAAGAAGAGTTTTCGCCGTATTTCGAATAATTCATCAAACCACCCCAAAGGATTGCATTTTTATTTAATTTAGCATTTGTTCTACTTTTAATGATACCATTTACATATTCATCATATACTGCTTGATCTGGTTTAACATTAGCCGTTAATTCTTCTAATAACCTCATCGCTTCATCCATGTTTTCATCAAGTCCGTACAAATAAACATAACTCATATCTGTACCAACAGCTACTCTAAAGTTAATTCCTAGACGATACCATTCTTTGCTTAAATCACTTGCAGTTTTTGAATCTGTACCTAAATATTCTAAATAATTGATTGCAATAGGCAACATTTTAATGTTTTTCTTATCCATCTCAAAAATATAATCTAACATAAAAATATCGTTCGATTCATTTTTAATATAACTAAGTTCTAATCCTTTAGCAACCTCAGATGTACTAATTTTTGATTTATAATCTACAAATTCAGGTTTAATCTCATCAACTTTCATTGATGCAAGTTCTTTAACAAATTCTGATTGTGAATTTCTATCAATTGTTAAAGCTGTAATTTGAGGTTTTTCAAGATGAAGAATATCTTTTCCTTCTCCAATTCTTTTGTAAGTTACGATATAGTTATCTGCGAAAAATTCATTTGCAAATTTCACAATTTCTTCTTTTGTTATTTTTGCTAATTCAGCACTTGCATTAACAACTTGTTCCCATGTT
>CAYJBL010000013.1:12484-17142 GCA_964368115.1 uncultured Bacteroidales bacterium | reverse complement strand
CCACTGATAAAAGCATCAACAAAACTATAAGCAACGTAATTTCCTTCGATAGCTTCAATTTCAGCAAGTTTAGCTTTATTTATTATAGCCTCAAGTAACCATTCGTCAAATTCGCCTTTTTTAATTTTTTCTAATTCAACAAGTAATAAGTCTTTTACTTCTTCTAATGTTTGTCCTTCACGAGGAGTACCACCAAGAACAAAAACACCATAATCGTTAAGTATCATTTCATAAGCGTATGCATTCATTACGCTTTGTTTTTTCACAAGATTTAAATCTATTAATCCAGCGTCGCCGTTGCTTAAGATTTGCGAAATCATGCTTAGATATTTAATATTTTCAGATTTATTTCCTTCAGTACGATAGTTAATAGAAACTACTTCTCTTTCTGGTCCAAAAACTTCTACTTCTTTAATTTCTTTTATTGGTTCTTCTGCTTCGCATGAGAATTGAGGAATGTTATCATTTGCTTTCATGCTTCCGAAATATTGATCAATAATTTTTACAGTTTCTTCAAAATTAAGATCTCCTGACATACAAACAGCCATATTATTAGGAACATAGAAATCATCTTTAAATTTCATAATGCTTTCCATAGATGGATTTTTTAAATGCTCACCTTTACCAATAACACTAATTCCATAAGGGTGTTTTGCGAACATATTCGCCATCATTGTAGAAAACATTCTTCTTTGATCGCTATCTTGTCCCATGTTAAACTCTTCGAATACTGTTTCTAATTCTGTATGGAAAAGACGTAAAACTAAGTTATTAAAGCGATCGCTTTCTGTTTTTGCCCATCTTTCTATTTCGTTTGATGGTATTTCGTTAACGTATACCGTTTCGTCATAAGAAGTCCAAGCATTTGTTCCTGTTGCTCCAATCATAGAGCATACTTTATCATACTCATTTGCAATTGCAAATTTTGATGCAATTTGAGATAAGGAATCAATTTGTGCATATAATTTTGTTTTTTCTGCTTCGTCTGCTGTTTGGCAACGTTTTTCAAATAAATCAGAAATTTGTTTAATCAATACTTTTTCTTCTTCCCAATTAGACGTTCCTAAACTAGAAGATCCTTTAAACATCATATGCTCGAAATAGTGCGCTTGACCTGTATTTTCTCTTGGATCATCTTTTGCTCCTGCGCGAACTGCAATTAATGTTTGAATTCTTGGCGCATCATCATTAACTGCCAAATAAATTTTCAACCCATTTTCCAATGTGTATATCCTCGCTTTTGCTGGATCGTTCTCAACATATTCGTATGCATAACCATTTGAATCTGTTG
This sequence comes from uncultured Bacteroidales bacterium, assembly GCA_964368115.1. GTDB lineage: Bacteria > Bacteroidota > Bacteroidia > Bacteroidales > ML635J-15 > Bact-19. The sequence goes on along the minus strand of CAYJBL010000013.1, from coordinate 15,851 downwards.
CTGTTTTTGTTCCACTATTTGTAGAAGAACAACTCACCAATATTCCAAATACTGAAATGAGTAAAATAAACTTTAAGCTTTTCATAAAATTGTTATTATATTAAGTCGACAAAATTATATTATTTATTGAAATAACATTATCATTATCACAAATATTGTATTTATATTTATCACAAAAGAATATCTTAATTCTACCTCGTGTAAATTATTTAATTCTAGGTGCTATTTTTTATTTTTTTTATACTTTTGTCAAACATTATATATACGAATATGAAAAATGTTTTAGTATTATTGTTTTTCACATTTATCGCAACAATTTCGATAAACGCTCAAGAACAGATTAAAATTTCTACCGAAAAAGTAATCATCGACGGTAGTAAATATTATTTACACACAGTAGAACAAGGTCAAACTCTTTACAGTATAAGCAAAGCGTATAATGTTAGCGCTAACGATATTGAAAAAGCAAATGAAATTGCTACAACCATTAGTATCGGTCAGGTCATTAAAATCCCAATATTAAGCGATAATAAATCTAATAAAGAAAATATTATTTCTCATATTGTCGCACAGGGTGAAACATTTTATTCTTTGTGCGTAAAGTATAATACAACTCAAGAAGAGGTGCTAGGATTAAATAAAAGATTAAAATCTGATAAACCTCTTAAAATTGGTCAAGAAATAAAATTCCCTAACAACCCAAGTATAGAACAAAAAGTAGAAATAGTGAAAGACACGCTACGCTTTCATTATCATCTAGTAGAGAAAGGCGAAACTATTTATAAACTAACTAAACTTTATGATGTTACTAAAGAAGAAATAGTGTCTTCCAATCCCGAGTTTAATGGCAGCATTCTTTCTATTGGTAATTATATTAAAATTCCAAAGAAAATTTCTGATAAAGAGACTATGGACGTGATTCTCACAGACAGCTCCGATAATATTAATCCAGATACTACAACAATAGAAATTAATGACACTACAAAGTTTTATAATGACCTAACAGAACCTATTTTTAAAGACTTGTTTTCTATTAATTCTGGTAATAAAATTAAAGATTCTAAATTAATTATTAGCGTATTACTCCCTTTTGACATCAGTGCAAATAATAAGTATACATATACACAAGAGCGAAACAACCAGACACTATCACTTCTTCCTATCACAGAGCTTATCATGGACTTTTACGCTGGGTTGCTTACAGGGATAGAAAGCGTTGGAAACTTAGGCATTAATATTGAATTGCGTGTTTTTGATATCGGAAACGACACAACAAAAATTGTTGAATTAATACAAAACGGTAAAATAGATGATTCGGACATTATTTTTGGGCCTGCATTTCGTAGCCAAGTGCACTACCTAAACAAAAATATAAAAAACAATAATACCTTAATTGTTTTACCGTTTATTAAAGATGCAAATTTGTTAAAATCATACTCTAATAATTTTATTTTACAAGTCTCTAATATTTCTAAATATGAGAATATTGCAAATTTTGCAAAACAAAACCCAAGTAATAAATATTTTGTGATTCAAGGAGAAAAAGAAACTTATGAGTATGAGTACAATATGAATAAGAAGTATCTTATCGAAGCATTAGGAAGCGAAAGCCTCGTGAAAACAATTAAGTATGATGGAAAAGACCTTCTTGACTTAGATAATCTTCTCTGTGATACAAGTGAAAATATTGTTATTCTACCATTTAATACAGAAACTTCGGTAATGCAAGTATTCACAGAATTATTTCAACAAAAAAAGAAAGAAATAACATTGATTGGTGACAAATCTATTGTAGATTATAGAAATATTGACCCGCTATTTTATTCCGATCTAAAATTTACGTATCCATCATGCATAAATATTAATTATAACGATTCACTAACTCAAGTTATGGTTTCAAAATATAGAGCAGAGTTTTTGTGTGAACCACGCGAATATGCTTTTCTTGCTTATGATGCTGTAAATTATTTTGTTAGAATGTTTGCTGAGTATGGTAAGAATTTTGTTAAAGATGTGAACCAAAATATTATCTACGAAGGTTTATCTGGTAATATTCAATATCAATCTGAATATAATTTTTCAAAAAATTCTTATAGAAACAATATTGTCTATTTATATAGTTTAGACGAGGATTATAAATTTAAATTAATTTATCCAAAAGAAAATAATTCAGAAGCAACCATCCCCTCCACGGAATAGTTTACTGACAAATTGATGCGAAAAATATAGTAAGTTTTTATTTGCTTAGTTAAAACAATTAAACTAATATTGCTTTTTGTAAATGTGGAACTTATTGTTTTTGTCATTATCGCAAAAAATTACTTTTTTATGAACCAGAATTTGAAATATATATCACAATACACACTTGTATTTAACTCATAAATTATGACTCTGCTTTTCGTTTTTTTATTTGTTGCTCTATTTGTATCATTTTTATGTTCAATTATGGAGGCTGTTTTGTTATCTACTCCACACTCCTATTTGATTATCAATCAAGAAAAAGAAAATAAATGGGCAAACCTATTTATTAAGTTAAAAAGCAATATTGACAAGCCACTATCAGCAATTCTATCTCTAAACACTGTAGCACATACTGCTGGTGCAGCTGGAGTTGGAGCACAGGCTGTTCAAATCTGGGGAGACGAAGCGTTTGGAATAATTTCAGCAATTCTAACTATCATAATTCTAGTTATTTCAGAGATTATTCCAAAAACTATCGGTGCAAACTACTGGAAAAAAATTGTTCCTTTTGCTGCATACACAATTAACGTGATGATTATTATCACATATCCTTTAGTTGTTATGTCTGCTCTAATTTCAAAAGCATTTACCAACAAAAACGAAGAAAAAACGGTTAGCCGCGAAGAAATTGGAGCGCTTGCAAGTATTGGAGCAAACGAAGGTGTGTTTTCCGAAAAGGAATCAAAAATAATTCAAAATGTACTTCGCCTAAAGGATGTTAAAGTAACTGAAATAATGACACCTCGCGTTGTTGTTGCCGCTGCTAGTGAAGATTTAATGTTAAACGATTTTTTGAAAAATAAAGACTTTTTACGTTTTTCACGCATTCCTATATTTTCCGAAAATAATGATAATATTACAGGATATGTTTTTAGACAATCTGTTTTTGAAAAACTTGCAGAAGACAATCACAATTTAAACTTAAAAGATATTAAACGAAATATTCTCATTGCCCCAAACACAATGGTAGTTCTTGCTCTTTGGGAAAAATTACTTACTCGCAAAGAACATCTTGCTCTCATTGTTGATGAATACGGTGGATTTGATGGTATCGTAACAATGGAAGATATTATAGAATGTTTATTAGGATTAGAAATTGTTGATGAAAAAGATACAGTTACAGACA